>CBIHRH010000496.1:0-4482 GCA_966212365.1 uncultured Emticicia sp.
ATGTAATTACTGCAGGTGTTTATCATAAAATGGGCTATAAAGGAGCACCAATTGCTCATTTAATGATGGGATCAAATGATGATTGTGAAGGCTATCTGGTTGGCGAACCTCATAAGGGCTTGAACTATATGTTTCAGATGATGAATGAGGCCCGGATAGGCGTGGGTTTAAATGCCGTTTCTATTGGTACGGCTGCCTATCACGCTTCCTTGGCTTATGCTAAAGAGCGTCCGCAAGGCAGAAAAATTTCGGAAAAAGACCCTGCAAAACCGCAAACGCATATTATTAATCATGCTGATGTGAAGCGAATGTTATTGTTTCAGAAAGCAGTTACAGAAGGAGCATTTTCTTTATTAATGTATGCCAGTAAATTGGCTGATATTGTCCATGTAGCAGAAGGAGAAACCAAAGAAAGCGCACAGTTACTCTTAGATTTACTAACACCGATTGCTAAATCATATCCATCCGAAATGTGTTGCCTTTCTACCAGTGCAGCCGTTCAGATTTTAGGTGGAGCTGGTTATACAACAGATTTTCCGGTGGAGCAATACTATCGCGAAGCCCGTATTCACCCGATACATGAGGGGACAACTGGCATTCATGGGCTTGATTTGCTAGGTAGAAAAATTACTATGCAACAAGGCAAAGCTGCGCAGATTTTCTTTGAAGAGGTTTCCAAGACATTGACAGAAACTTCTTCTAAAGACGAGTTAAAACCTTTGGCGGAGCAATTGCAAAAGACTTTGGGCAAAGCGCAACAGGTGACGGCTCATCTTTTAGGTTTGGCTCAAAAAGGGGAAATAGAAAAATATTTGTCAGATGCTACCCTATACTTGGAGTTATTTGGCCTTATTACTATTGCCTGGCAATGGCTCAAACAGGCCATTATTGCCCAACAAAATCTACCAAATGCACACTATTCAGACCGTGATTTTTATCAGGGAAAACTCATGACGGCTCGTTATTTCTATGAGTACGAACTTATAAAGGCTGACTCACTCATGAAGCGTTTATTGAGCTCCGACCAGGTGACCATTGATATGCAAAGCGAGTGGTTCTGATGTGTGACGATTTTTCAAATCGTCAAAATTCGGCAGAATTTTATTAATCTGACGTGATTGTAATTAGCAATCAATGAATATTTACCAAAAATACCTACCCTTGCAAAGAATATAAATAAAGCCCAAAAACCATCAATAAGAAATAACCTACTAAAGAGGCTGCTCCTGCATAATCTTTGGCAATGCGTTGCCCGGTAAAAAGGCTAAGAATGGCCAATGCGGCTAATTCCAATCCTAAAACAGCGAAATCTGCCTGTCCTTCTACAAAATAATAAACACCTCCTAAGAAGCTTGTAATACCTGCCGATACTTCTAAAATCGTGATGACGATGAATAAGACAGTGGAAACACCACTCAGGAAAGTCTTGGCAAATACGCTTTGTATATAAGATTTGTTGCCACTGAAATCAATTACTTTATCAAAACCGGATTGCAGAAAAAGCACACCTGCAAAAAGTGAAACGGCTACCTGAATCAATTTAAGGATGGTATGATCGAAAATAGGGCTCATAGTATTAGTAGTTTTTTGACAAATATAGAAAAAATACGAAATTGAAAAATAATACAGAATAATATTTTGAAATTTATAGTATTAAGTCGTTTTTTGCGAAAACATCAAAATAAAATTTGCTTAAATGGACTATTGTATTCCTTCTACTCTAAAAGAGTTCGAGCATATTGTTGATGGCTTTCGTTCTAAAACACTTCCTGTGAAAGAATGGACACATGAAGCGCATCTGATTACAGGCTTATGGCATGTATCCGAATTAGGTTATGAAAATGCTTTAGCTGAAATGCGCCTGAATATTCCGACGTATAATGAATCGGTAGGAGGAATGAATACTGATACTGGCGGCTATCATGATACCATTACAGTTTTCTGGGTTTGGCTCTTAAATGAATTCTGGAACAGATATTCTACCAAAGGCAAATCATTTGAGCAGGTATGTAACCAGTTTTTACAAAGCAAATATAGCGATAGAAGCAATGCTTTTATTTTCTATACAAAAGACTATCTCTTCACAAAGGAAGCCCGATTAGGGCTTGTTGATCCTGATATTCAGCCTTTGGATTTTGAGAAAGTTTGAATCAGCGTGTCACCCCTCTAATCGGAAGAACAAGGGGGTGGCACGCTTAGGCACTCAGAAAACTTTGTTGTTAAATTTTGAAAATCTGTAATAGTATGAAGTCCTGAAAATAAGCGTGGCACGCCCTTACCCGGACGAGTATAGGCGTGCCACACTTTGTAGTATAAATCCTTACAAACGTATCCCAAACATAATACTATTGCCATTCACAGGGTTATTATCTTTAAACATAGGGGTCATCTGATAACGGGCAAATAAAGTAAAGCTTTTATGTCCAAGTTCTGCTGCTAAACCATAGTGAAACTTATTCATATTATAAGCTCCGTGGTCACGTTTAGTGCCATTTTCACCTTTGGTTTTAGTATAGCTGTCAATTCTTGCACCACCATAAGCACCTAAACCAAGTATCCATTTGCTTTGTTTGAACCCGAATTGCAACATCACCGGAATATTGAAATTGGTAACCACCAGTTTAGATTTTTGCAAATCATCTTTCACTTCTATAAAATCAGCGCCTACAGTCTGGTTCGCTAACGTAATGTTGTCTTTCAACATATAGTTGTTCCAGGCAAATTCAAATCCGGTTCCTAAGGCAACATCTACTTGTTTGCCAGTCAATAAACGGTGGTTTTTCTTCCAGCTCAAAGCTACGTAACGAGAGTTCCAGTTATCTAATTCGGGCATGTTCTTGGTTTCGTAAGTATTCAAACCCAGGTACAAACCGAAGTCTCTGCGAGAAAACATATTGTATCTTCTTTCTTTTCTTTCGTAATGTTTTTCGTTATAATCGTCGTTATATTCTTTCTTTTCTGAAGTACCAAAGTGGTCTTCTTCTTGTGCTGATGCTCCGAAATTTATGGTCATAGCAACGGCTAATGCGGCAATTGTTTTTACAAGCGTTTTCATAATTGTAATCGTTAAAATGTTCTATTCTGGATATATTTAGAAAAACTGCCGCGGAGTTTTTAAAAAGACTTTTATTGTTGCTTTTCGTAAACAAGATGCAAAAAACAATGAGGAGGGTTGCGCAGAAATAAATTTTTTTTTGTGGGAATGATGAATGGCTAAAACCGACAGACTAGCGGTCTTATAAAGAGATAATAAAACATAATTGGATAAGATTTAAACAAAATTCACCTCGGCATGTAGCTGAATGCCAAATTTCTCTTTGATAGAATCCTGGATTTTTTGTGAGAGTTGTTTTATTTCGTTGCCCTTACCGCCGCCAAAATTGACCAAAACCAAAGCTTGTTTAGCATGCACACCAATATTGCCAAAGCGTTGGCCTTTCCAGCCTGCTTGTTCAATTAGCCAGCCCGCAGGTACTTTTACCATTAGCTCGTTGACAGGGTAAGAGGGGATTGTAGGGAATTGTTCTTTCAGTAAATCAAATTGTGCTTTGGGTATCTCAGGGTTTTTGAAGAAACTACCCGCATTCCCAATTTCAGCAGGATTAGGCAGTTTACTCTGGCGGATACTGATAACGGCATCGCTAATGGCTTTGATACTTAGTTGTTCAATACCCATTTCTGCTAATGTATCTTTTATGGCTCCATATTCTACATGGTAAACAGGTATTTTACTCAATTTGAAATTGACATTTACAATCACATATTCACCCTTTATAGCATGTTTAAAAATACTTTCACGATAGCCGAACTGACACTCCTCTTTTGTAAAGATTCTACTTTTTCTGGTCTTTATCTCAATGGCTTCAAGGCTCTCAAATACTTCTTTAATTTCAACACCATAAGCACCTATATTCTGCATCGGTGCTGCGCCTACTGTGCCAGGTATTAACGATAAGTTTTCAACGCCTGCATAATTATGATTCACGCAATACATCACCAAATCATGCCATACTTCGCCTGCACCTACTTTCAGCCATATATTCTGCTCATCCTCTTCGTACTTCTCAATGCCTTTAATTGTGATTTTTATCACAATTCCATCAAAATCCTTAGTCAATAATAGATTGCTACCACCACCCAAAATCAAACGCTCAATACCCTGATACTCCGGATTTTGCAGCATGTCTTGCAATTCCTCAATGCTCGATACCTCTACAAAAAATTTAGCAGTGGCATCTATTCCGAAAGTATTATAAGGTTTAAGCGATACGTTGGTCTGAACGGTCATTGAGAAGAAGATTGTTAATTCAAGATGGTGCAAATTTAGTTTTTTTGAATCAAGTAAAGCAATGTGTAAACCAAAATTACTTTTTGTATCCCTCGGCTTAGGTGTAATTGTCTGTTCAAACTTGATTTTTTTGCCTCTTATAAAGGCCTGACTGTAAGAAAGTTAATGCGTTTTTAGAGCAATTTGTGTAAAAA
>CBIHRH010000497.1:0-4480 GCA_966212365.1 uncultured Emticicia sp.
ACGTTTTTATGATTTCTTCTATTTTCCTGATTGGGGCTCCAATCATGTATCTGGAAGTATCAACTAAAAAGTATATACGAGCCTTTTTCATAGTATCATATAGATTTATGCTAAATCAGGTCTGCTTACCTGAATAAACTATTCAGTACCAATAGTAGTATCAACAGAACAATTTGAGTCATATCAAGCGATAAACCCTGGCCTACCTGAAATGGCTTTATAAATGACCCCAGGGCTTTAGAGATGGGCGTGAAAATATTTTCAAAAAAGCTAAACACGCCCTTATAATTGCTGTCTAATCTGTCTTTATACGGCAATAATTTTGAGAACAGGAATAAACCTATAATCAATACATTAATCAATACTTTTAATAGCATAACCAAGCGGATTTGAGACTAGTAAAGCAAAATTGTAGGTATCAGGTTTTATCAACGCTGGTACACCTAAATAACCAGATTTATTTCACTTGGTGGTGGAGGCAATGCCAGACTTTCGCCAGTTCCCTGACTCTTATTGCCTTGCTCGATTGTTTCAGAAACCCATTTAAAGAATTGCTTAAGCGTAGTGCTATCAGCATTATCTAAATGAACCACATCGGGAGTTAATTCCTTTAGCAGGCTATCGTCGGCCATTGGGCCAGCTGCACAACAAACAATGGCCCCAAAATTCAAAGATTTTATTTTAGGAATCATTTCTCTATAGAGCAAAAGATCATTGGGTTTACCATCCGTAAATAAGAAAAGTAATGGTTTCCAGTCACCTTTTTGGGTCGGGGTGCTTTTTATTACGTCAGATTTTACTTTGCTATACAATAACTCTAATGCTTGGCCTGTATGAGTTGGCCCGCTTTGTGGGCATACTATATCAGGCAGTTGAAATGAAACTAATTCGGTTAATGGCATGAGTTCCTTCACCTCTCTGTCGAAAGTAATCATACATAGCCAGAGGGAGTCCAGCGCCTGAGGGTCAGCCCTTAAAGTATTCAGCATACCTATTAAGGCATTGTTTAATGCCTGAATAGGTTCGCCATACATTGAGCCAGATGTATCTAATAAAAAATAAACGGGTAATCGTCTCATTAATCTTAATTTAAACTAAATAACAATATTCAATTCTGCCGGTGGTGGTGGTAATTCTTTCAGACTGCCCACTTCTTTCCCTGAATCCTCAACCTTTGTTGATGAAACACCAATGGAGGCAGTTACCCACTGAAAGAATTTATTGATATTTTGCCCATCTGCAGTATCGAGGCTCACTACGTTTTCCGTAATTTGTTTTAAGATAGAAGTATCTGCACCGCTTCCAGCCGCACAAGCCACAGTAAAGGCTACTTTTTGTTTTTTAAACTCATTAAGCCCGTTTTGCCAATTATCAGTCGGAATACCATCGGTCATGATAAATACCAGTGGTTTCCAGTCACCTTTGGTTTCGGTTGTTGTTTTAGCTACTTCGTTTTCAATGCAGCTACTTACTAATTTTAGGGCATCGCCGAGTGCAGTGGTACCTGTTGCTCTGATATCAACCATCTGAAAAGAGGCCAGATCAGTTAGAGGAATGATTTGCTTGGCTGAGCTTTCAAAAGTAATGATACTGATAAATGCTGTTTCGATAGCCTGGGGATTCTGACGTAATGAACTAATCATTATCTGAACGCCATTTTTTACGGCTTCAATAGGCTCGCCAGTCATGGAACCCGAAACGTCGAGCAGTAAATATACGGGCAGTCTTCTCATATTTATTGAATATTATATGGAGAGCCTGAAGCGCCTCCGGAGTTAGGAATATTATATGCCGAGCCACCTGATGGTGCAGGCGAATTGTTTGCACCTGGTATATTATAGGTATTGGTAGAGGCATTCGGGTCGTTTTGAATCATATGAGTCATAATTGGCTCAGTGATGTCTTTACCGCCTCCGATATGGGTAGCTAATGCACCTATTGTATAGATAGGCCCCCATGGGATACCCCACCAGCCTAATACCAGATTCATAAGAAAGAACCCAAACGAATACTTAAAGGAGTTTTCATTAGGCTTGACAAAATAAATATCAGATTTATTCTGAAAAGTCATGAAAATAATCGAGATGGTATAAGGGAAATATACGAATTTTCCTCCCTGAGCAACCAGAGATCTTAAATCAGCCACAGTAAGATTCTCAATATTATTAATTTGAACAGACATAGAATTTTAAAATAACAGCGTTAGAAATAATTGTTAATTGCAAGAATGATAGATATTATAAATAGTTTTTTACTATTCTGTGAATTGTCTGCCCTAAAAATACATCGTCAGTCGGGTCGCCGATAGCATTGAATTTCCATTCTGTTCCTTTTTTATACAGCTTGCCCATAATGATTGACCGTTTACCAATATACTGACTTTCTGCACTTACGTTATACGAAGCAAAAACTTCTTTCACGTGTGTAGGTGTTCCTTCATACATTCGTATTTTTGAGTATGGGATTTGTGAAAAGTCTTCTTTCCCGGCATTATTCAGAAAGAAAAAAATCTGCGCTATGTTCGGCGAAATTCTTGATAAATCTACTGTGATAATTTCATTATCTAAACCATCGTCACCACCGGTGTCTCCTTTCATATCATCTCCGGTATGTCTTAATGCGTTATCTACCGTTGTTAATTTACCTTTAGGCAAACCAAATTGTTGCAGCACATCAACACGATATAAAGGAGAATAAAGGTGGTCGCAGAGGCCATTCTGGGCATCAACCAGAATACAACTTAAATCAAGGTCTATTGTCTGAACATTTTTAGACAGGCCAAAAAATGCTTTAGTCTCAATAGCACCCCAGTTTACGCCTACGCAAAAGTTAGTAAGGGTTGCTCCATTTTCTTTTCTGAGGTCAATTCTCTGACCTTTAGATAAATTAATTGCCATAAAACGGTAGTATTTAAATGATTGGTTGTTTTTTAGTCTTAATTGTATTTGTTCAGGAAGTCTTCCAGCCCTCCTTTCATTCCCATTCCTACCGCTTCAAATTTCCATTCGTCATTACGTTTATAGATACGGCCAAACTCTATAGCTGTTTCTATCGAAAAATCTTCCTCCAACTCATACTTTAACAGTTCAACATTGTTGTTATCAAAAATCCTTACGTATGAGTTTCTGACCTGGCCGAAATTCTGTCTTCTGCTTTCGGCATCGTATATAGTTACTACGATACAGATTTCAGTTGCTTGAGAATGAATTTTTGAAAGGTCTACTTCAATTTGTTCATCATCACCATCACCGTCACCAGTAAGATTATCTCCGGAATGTGTTACTTCTCCCTGTGGTGAACTAAGGTTGTTGAAAAATACAAGGTATTCATCACTGATTAGTTTTTTGTTTTCTCCCAAAACGAATACAGAAGCATCTAAATCGAACCCTGTACCCGTTGTAGAATTGTTGGTGTCCCACCCAAGTCCGATTGTAAATTTAGGGGCACTAATATTTTGTCTTTGTCCTTTTTGTAAGTTGATAGCCATAGTCTAGGATATTTTATGATACTGGTTTAATAGTGTTTTTATATAATTCAGGTTTTGTTTATAGGCTTCAATCGTATGATAGCCATTGCCAATGGCCATGTCATATAGAAGATTGAGAAAACGCTTTGTCTGGTCTTGAATAAAAAGAATGAAAACTGCTGGGTCTGAATTTAAAATGTATTTTACTATTCGTGTATTAATAGCAAATGAGTCAGTTTTGATAATATTGTTTAAATCAAATATGGACTTGACCACATAGTAGTTCAGATAGTTTTCGATATTAGGATGAATGTTTTTATTAATTAATTCGGCAAAATAGATAAGGTGTACTTCATTGTTTAGTCCATACTTTTTCAGCATATTGTTGATCATCAATTCATGCGTCCCGGTAATCCGTATATCGTCTAAAAAAAAGAGTATCTTGTCCTTTAAAAAATCTTTGTCGATATGAAATGTGTCATTTTTGATTAAATCAAACCTCTGTTGCGCATTTAATTCGCCGTAATCTTCTTTATAAGTAACACTTCGTTGAACTTTTGCCTCTTGTACTACCTGCATATTGTTTTCAACCAGCCAACGGTTTAAAGTAAAAACGAATTCGTTTTTCATTGAAAACGTTGCTGTCGGAATAAATGCGTAAGGACTAGAGATGACAACAATCTGTTGGTTAATATATTTATATTGAAGCAACTGGTTGATTAATTCATGTGCCAGATGTCTGCCAAATTGCTCAGCTACGTATGTATCCCCAAACTTAAAACGGCTATAATCAGCCGGCGAAAAGCCAAAGTCTAATTCATTAGTTATTTTATGTAAAGAAAAAGTATAAGACATTTCGAGTTTGTTTAAATATTATAATTCGACCTTCAAAGGCAGCTTTTTCAGTTATACTGCGTTGTATTTTTTCGTCCGCTCGGCGTACCGGTAGCTGCTGGCTACGCCTGCAAAATACGCCCGCGGCGGCGGACCGCTTGTCTAGCTGAAAAATCTGCG
>CBIHRH010000498.1:0-4463 GCA_966212365.1 uncultured Emticicia sp.
TGAAGCAGGTGCTGATATAACAATAAAGGATGCCAATGGAGATTCTCCAATCTCTTGGGGGAGCTGGCATTTAAGAGATTCTGATATACTACGATTATTGGTTTATGATGGGGTGGCCCGAATTTGGTAAAAAAGGTCAGTTCTTTTAAGATCAAAACTGACCCTTATATAAGAGCATATGAATTATTTTAGCTGCATTGCCCTAAAATAACCCATAAAATAATAAAGACGATAATGGTGCCAAAACAGCCACCACCTAATTTCTTTGCGCCATAGCCAGCTAATAATCCTCGCAGTAAATTATTCATATCCTTATCAATTTTGTGGTTTATAATATCATGTATATATGATAGCAAAAATCAATCCTCTGGCAGATTGCCTGAGACTGGGGCATTACTTCCTCAAATTATTTCATCGAAAACGAAAGTAATTTTTGTCAATTTTTTTTGTAGAAAAAATTCCCAAATCAAAATTGATTAATTGAAATCTATTCCATATTTCTCCCCTAATTCTTGTAAAGCTTTTACCGTTTCAGGAAGTAAATTAAGCCCGCTTTCTAATTGCTGTTTTTTTAATTGTAATCCCCTTGCTCCGGGCATTCTTACGGGTTTATCGGTGTGAATAGGTTCTGAATTAAGGCATTGATTCTTGAAATGCTCAGTTTCCCTCCTAAATGCTTCTTCTCCTGAAAATCCCTGCGGATTAATAATTTGCAGATATACTGATGCTCCCCAAAGCGTAGGCATTTCCGACCTGCCATGTCCACCGAGTGCACTTGTAAGCGCCTCAATCATCAATCCTAAACCAAAACCTTTGTATCCACTATCAAGCCCACCCAAAGGGAGGATTGAACCGGGAGGAGTAGCAAAAAACGCTGCAGGGTCGTTGGTTGTGTTTCCCTGATTATCTAATATCCATTCATGAGGAAGTTTTTCCTGATTACGATGAGAACGAGCCACTAAACCATTTGAAGTGGCCGACATACTCACATCAATCATAATCGGGTCTGATTCTGTTGGGATACCAACCGCCAAAGGGTTAGGACTGTAAACGGGAGTAAGTCCGCCAAAGGGAGTAACTGTCTTGTTACGAGGGTCAGAACAAGCCAGTAAAATCATAAAACCCTGTCTGGCTACTTTTTCCAGATATGCGGCCAGACAAGCAATATGATGTGATTTTTGTATCGTAACAATACCGGTTCCGTATTGTGTTGCTCTTTTACAGGCTTCTTCAATGGCTTTATTCACCAACCATGGGCCTGGCAGATAATTGCCGTCTAAAGCTAAAACTGCTCCCATATCATTGAGTAATTTAGCTTCACCGACTTTGGTCATGGTATCTTTTTCCAGTTCAGCCATATAAGCAGGTAATAATTGGAGACCATGCGTACGATGCCCCAATAATTCTCCTTCCAGTAATATATCAGCCGTATGAAAAGCCTTCTCCTCATCTAAGCCTGCTTGTTGTAATATACTCTGACTGAACTGTAAAAGCGCCTGCGAGTCTCTCATAGTTGGTTAAGCAATGGCTTTAGCAACAGATGCCTTCATTTTCTCTATGCCCATTTTAGCTGCCACCAGAGCGTCCATCTTCCAGTATTCTTTGTTAAATATCTCTAATGACAATATAATTGGGGTCTTTTTATTATGCAATTCTTTTAATATCTGAGTAATAGGTGCAACACCATCACCTGGTAATATGCGATCACCGTCATTAATGGTTTCTCTTGGAGGCACTCCCGGATAATCGTTCATATGGAACATCTGAATAGACGAGCCACTGGCAGTTCTTAAGCTATTGAAATTAGAACCTCCTTTATGTAAATGATATACGTCTGTTAATACACAGGCTTTAGGGTGGCCACTTTCAGAAGCGGCAAATAAAACCTCACCAACCAAGTGAAGATTAGTCGAGAATCCCCACATTTCTAATTGAGGAATTACATTGAAATTATCGCTTACTTCAAGTAATTTACCATATCTTTCTGCTACCGCCTGGAGGTCAAGTACTTTGCCAGTAGTAGCGCCAAAAGGCGGGGCTGCTATGCGTTTACAACCGATTTCGGCCAGCATAGCCATTTCTCTTTTATTTTGTTCTAAGGCTTTTTCACGTTCAGCGGCATCATCTACTATCCATTTCGAAAACCCTATGGCGTCTTCAATCGTAATGCCTAAATCAGCCGCTTTTTTCTTTACATCTTTCAGCTTCCCACCTTGTTGTACATACTTTTCAACGGTACTTACCCATACCTCAATAGCATCATATCCCGCTTTGGCGGCAGTTTCAATTTCGCCCATCAGGCCAAGATTCTGTTCTCTGATGGTACTGGTATTCAAACTGAATTTAAAATTATGCGCAGCCTTTTTCTCTGAGCCTGCCATGGCTTCCGGTAGACCTAAGCCTAGTCCTGCCCCTACAGCCAACGAGTTTTTCAGTAAGTTTCTACGAGAAATAGCATTTGTTTCCATTTGTAGTCTTAATAAGTATAATATGATTGAATGATAGTGTTGTAAAGATAAGGCTATCTCATTGAGTTTTCAAGCAAATGAGAACTTTAATGTCAGGCTTATAATGATAGAAGTGTAAAATAGACACCTGTTTAAAGTAGGAGTGTCAAAAAACAGTAAAGCATGAGTACAAACTACTCATGCTTTATATAACCTGATTGTACATGATGGAATACTATTCTTCCTCAACCAATACTTTTTCCGGAAACGCATTATTGACAAGGGCTTGCACTTTTGGGCCGATTAGCAAAATACACGGGATAACCACAGTATAAGACATCGCCCAGGAGCGTAACCAAATGCTGAGGAACTTTTCAACAAAACCAATATTGACACTAATGAGCGTAAAGGAAATGATGCCTGTAGTGATAATGCCCATAATTAAAGCGAATGCTACTCTCTGTCTCATATATTTATTAGTTAAGCGTGCAAAGTTGGATTCATCGTCAGCAAAGCCTCTTCCGGTGCACTGTGGAATAGTTTATAAAAGTCAGCCGTGCGACCTACATGAATTTCATAAGTATCTGTTTCAAAGGCCTTTAGTAAATCTTCTGCTACGATTGCAGGAGAGATACCATTTGCACCACCAATAGCTTGTGAAAAGTCGGTATTCACCAAAGGAGGCATTAATTCAAATACTTTAACAGGTGTTTTAGCCAGATACAATCTTAATGACTGCGTATAAGAGTGCAAAGCAGCCTTGCTTGCCCCATAAGTCGATAAGATATGATTAGGCGCAAAAGCTACAATGGAAGAGACATTGACAATGGCGGCTTCTTCCTGTTTTTGAAGCAGGGGTAGAAGCTTTTCATTCAATCTGATAATTGACAGATAATTGGTAAGCATTTCGGTTTGGGCTTTTTCAAACGTGCGGTCTGTTTCCAATAGGTTGTTCAAAAAGGCGCTTCCTGCGTTATTGATTACCACATTCAGATTAGGGAAATCTTTATATAATATTTTTACCAAAATATCTACATCTTCCTCCTTGCTAACGTCTCCTACTAGCGGGGTTACATTTTGTAGTTTCGCTGCTGCTTTTGCCAGGCGTTCTTCATCTCTGCCTACAATAACTACATGATTGCCTTGTTGGCTAAAAAGTCTGGCTATTTCAAAGCCGATTCCGGCGCTCCCTCCTGTTATCAGGATGGTATTCTGTGTTGTTTTCATTTTCTTTCTTTGGTTTAGTATTTCAGAATCAGACAAGTACTTACGCCGTGTGCATAAACCGTATTGTCTTTGTCAATTAATTGTGCTTCTACCAGGGCTGTTCTTCCACCTGCGTGAATGATTTTGCCTACGGCATGAAGCTCTTCTATTTTAGTGGTAATGGCTTTAAGGAAATTTACTTTCAGTTCTAAGGTGGTATAACCCGTACCTGCTTCAAGTATGGAATGTAAAGTGCATCCCATAGCCGAATCAAGAATGGCAGAAATAACCCCGCCATGTACGCTGCCTATGGGGTTATAATGAAACTCCTGGGGTTGAAACGAGAAAATGACTTTTCCTTTTTCCAGATGTGTAGGTTTGAAATCAAGCGTATGGAGTAGGGGAGGGGAAGGGATTTTGCCATCACCCATCGCCTTTAAGTACTCTAAACCTGACATTTGCAGGGCTTGTTTAGCACCCTCTAAAGGATTATCCCATTGAAAAGTTCTTTCTCTATTCGGAGTTGTCATAAATTCCTTATTTTATACCGTTTGGTATTTTATTGATTAAAAAAATAAGTACACACTTAAATATGCTAACTTAAATCTCTGATGATTTTTTCAACCGATTGCATCACGGCTTTTCTATAATTCAGTTTACCAGTCAATTTGGTAATCATAATTCCTCCCTCAATCATGGCAATCATGGTAAGAGCTGTATGCTCGGCGTTGATATCAGCTCTGAACTCTTTTGCGTCAATACCTTTTTGTATCAGCGAAATCAACTTGTTTTTCCAGCTATTAATGGCAT
>CBIHRH010000499.1:0-4461 GCA_966212365.1 uncultured Emticicia sp.
TATGCGGCGGCGGAGCGCTTCTGGAGCTATCCCATCCTCATCATCGTCTTCATCTGTTTCAACAAACATACCCTTGCCTTTGCCATATACTTCTAATTTATCGTGCTCGTAGCTACGAATATACGCATTGGCAGTATTGGCCGTTAATACATCTGCAATGTGTTGAATATCAAATCTTTCGCCTACTTGTTGGATAGCTTTCAAGGCCAGTACGGCTTCGTCTTCTATTTT
This sequence comes from uncultured Emticicia sp., assembly GCA_966212365.1. Taxonomy (GTDB): domain Bacteria; phylum Bacteroidota; class Bacteroidia; order Cytophagales; family Spirosomataceae; genus Emticicia. Next base: position 232 of record CBIHRH010000499.1, read on the forward strand.
GAATTTCTTGGTAGGTTTCAGACAGTTATCACAAAAACCGCAATCTTTCTCGGCATATTCGCCAAAATAACTCAATAACTGACGACGACGGCAGATACCCAGATTAGAGTAGGCTACCATTTCCATTAACAATGCCTTGGCATTATCTCTTTCGGTTACGGTTTTATCTTTATTGAATTTCTCTAATTTCAGAATATCATCGAAACTATAGAACATCAGGCAGTTACCTTCCAATCCGTCACGGCCAGCTCTTCCCGTTTCCTGATAATACCCCTCAAGCGATTTCGGTGCATCATAATGAATCACAAAGCGAACATCCGGCTTATCAATACCCATTCCGAATGCAATGGTTGCTACAATTACATCAGCCTCTTCATTCAGGAAGGCATCCTGATTTTTCATGCGTGTATCAGCATCCAGACCTGCGTGATAATGCAGGGCTTTAATACCATTTACGCTCAACAAGCCTGCTATCTCTTCAACTTTCTTGCGACTCAAACAGTAAACAATTCCTGATTTGCCCTTATTGTTCAGAATATAACGAATCAGTTGCTTTTTAGAATCTACTTTCGGACGGATCTCGTAATACAGGTTCTTACGGTTGAATGACGATTTAAAAATCATCGCTTCGTCCATATTCAGGTTTTTCTTAATATCCTGCTGTACTTTCGGGGTAGCTGTAGCAGTAAGTGCAATAACAGGTAAGTTTGGGTTGATATCATCAATAATACCTCTGATACGGCGGTATTCAGGTCTGAAATCGTGTCCCCATTCCGAGATACAGTGTGCTTCGTCTACTGCTACAAAAGAAAGTTTGGCTTTTTGCAGAAACGATAAGTTATCTTCTTTAGTAAGAGATTCGGGTGCAATATAGAGCAGACGGCACTCTCCATTTAATACATCGTTCTTCACTTTGGTCATCTCAGCCTTATTCAGCGTCGAATTGAGAAACTGGGCATTAATTCCAAAGGCTGTCATCTGGTCTACCTGATTTTTCATCAAGGCAATGAGCGGAGAAATAACAATAGCTGTGCCATCAAGTACCATAGCCGGTAATTGATAACAAAGAGATTTCCCGGCTCCTGTGGGCATAATAACAAAAGTGTTTTTTCCTGACACAATGTTATGAATAATCACTTCCTGCTCGCCACGAAAAGCATCAAAACCAAAAATTTCTTTGAGTTTTTCTTTTAATGATTGTTTAATTACTGGTTCTACCATAAACGCAAAATTGCTGTACGGAAAATTTACAATATTTTTAAAATAGGTCAGTATCTGAGCAATTTCATGTTGAATCTCTAGTGATAATCACCATTTAACCTACAAGTAATAAGTTGCTGTAGTAATATTGCCGTGTTGATAGATTATAATAGTTGGTTGAGATAATCGTATGAACAACAGCCGGATAATTCTGATATTTATAAGGGCAGAGCCGTGAATGACCTGACCGATAGATACTACAAAAGTTTGAATTAATTTAAGGTAATTACTTAAGCCTTTGCTAAGATACTATTTTTTTGCTTGAGTTTTACAAATTTTTAATGCGGTTTTTTTTTAATAGATACATTCAGAGGTTTTATAAATTGTTTTGTTGTTAATCGATTTTTCTTACCTGCAATGGTTTTTGTTACCCTTCGCTCACTTTCTTTTGAGGCTTGCTAAACAAACATTACTTTTGTGCACAAAATACCTTATTAGAAAAGTGAAGACGAAGTTAGAAAAAAAAATACAAAGCGTTGCGAAAAAAGTTTTGCAAGATGAAGCGGAAGCAATTCTTTCTTTGAAAAATTATATTAATGTAGATTTTGAGTTATGTGTAGAGGCGATTCTGGCTTGTAAAGGCAGACTTGTGGTAACAGGTATAGGAAAAAGTGCAATTATAGGGCAAAAAATTGTGGCTACCATGAACTCTACTGGTACTCCTGCGCTCTTCATGCACGCGGCAGATGCGATACATGGAGACCTGGGAATGATACAAAAAGAAGATATAGTCTTATGTATCTCAAAAAGTGGTGATACGCCCGAAATTAAGGTTTTAGTACCACTTTTAAAGATGCATGGCAACCTGATGATAGCTATGGTAAGTAACGAAAAATCTTATCTCGCAACGCATGCTAATTACGTTTTAAATGCTCATGTCGAAAGAGAAGCCTGTCCGCTTAACTTAGCACCTACTACTTCTACAACTGCAGCCCTGGCATTAGGAGATGCACTGGCTATCTGTTTATTAGAAATGCGGGGGTTTACTAGTACGGACTTTGCTAAATATCACCCCGGAGGAAGTCTGGGAAAGAAAATGTATCTGAAAGTAAGCGATGTATACCCAAACAATGCCTTACCGAAAGTAGCCCCGGATGCTGATATTCATACCGTTATTCTTGAAATGACCTCAAAGCTATTGGGAGCCACAGCTGTAACCAATGAAAAGAACGAACTACTGGGTATCATTACTGATGGAGACTTGCGAAGGATGCTGAACAAGCAACAGGATTTTTCGAGCCTGAAGGCGAGAGATATTATGACCACTACTCCTAAGGCTATTGGACCTGATGATTATGCGGTAACTGCACTTTCTTTAATGCAAGAAAAGAATATCACACAATTAGTGGTTGTAGAAGATGGTATACTCATGGGCTTTGTGCATTTGCATGACTTATTGAAAGAAGGATTATTGTAAGAATACTCTGATGGATTGTTTATATTTGGAGTAAATCTATTGACGCAACCTTTTATGCAACATACTGCAATCTATTACGATGGACAGACCAGCCAGCCTCATCAGGCACAGATTGAGGTCTTTGGCAATTCGTTGAGTATCTATTATGATGAAAAGAAGGTAGTATGGGCTATTTCTGAAATTGACTATGCCGAATTTTCAGGCAAAGGCAAAACCATGTTGCAATATGGTACATTTCCACACCAATATTTAGAGTACAACAATGATAGCACTCTGGTGCAAGTATTAAAGGGCTCCTTGTCTAAACCCAAAAGTGGCAAGGGTATTGTGGCAAACGAATATAATGCCTTTGTAAAAGGTGCTTTGATTGTCATTGCTATTTTTTCTGCGGTTGCATTACTTATTTATTTTGTGCTTTTACCTTCCATTGCATCTTATATTGCCGGAAAGATTCCAGTATCTACTGAAATTGCTTTAGGCAATAAGTTCTACGAAAGTTTTATTGGAGATTCAGAGATAGATGCAAAAAAGACTAAACTTCTCAATGATTTTGCCCAAAGAATAGACTTTGAAACAAAATACCCTTTAAAATTCACAGTAGTCAAAGACAATCAGGTGAATGCTTTTGCATTGCCTGGAGGCAATATAGTGGTTTTCAGTGGTATTTTAGAAAAAATCAAATCTTCAGAAGAGTTGGCGGCTTTGCTATCTCATGAAGTCACTCATGTAAAAGAAAGACATTCGTTGAAGGGTTTAGCAAGAAGCCTGGCAGGTTCTTTGCTTATTTCCGTAGTTTTCGGAGATACAGGAGCCTTGGGGAATGTACTCGCCAATCAAGCTGATAATATTTATCAGTTAGGTTTTTCGAGAGGAATGGAAAAAGAAGCAGATTTAAAGGGCTTGCAGATTATGTACCATAATCATTTAAACCCAAGGGGAATGTTACATCTGATGGAGCGATTGCAGGAGGAAGAACAGAAGCAAGGAAGTAAAATGCTTACTTACCTAAACACTCATCCTATGACAGAAGAAAGAATAACTTATATAAAAATAAATAGCAAAGGAGAGAAAGGAAGCCACAATGAAAAATTAGATATTATATGGAAACAAATGCAAGCTTTGTGAGTCAAGGCAAGCAACGAAATTCTATTTTTTTACTAAATATCAATGTTAGTTTATTATTATATCCACTCAATTTACAACATTTTATTTATATTTGAGTTAATAACAAATAAATACTACCTATTGCTACCTATAAACTTTCCTCGACCAGTTTGACAGATTTTTTTAAAGTTTTTAAAAAGGAAAGTACTACTAATTTCTAGAATAGATCTAACATCTGACTCTATACAATTACCAAGAGTACAAAATGTCTAATCAGGATACATGCGTCCTTATTTGTAGGCCATAGAAATTGATTGTTTGTATACAGTGCTTGCTGCTATATTGTTGGAAGTATTATTATATTTTTATTTACTAAATTTTTATAATTTGAAATGAGGTTTCCTTTATTTGTGTTTCAGGGGCTTTATAGAATCCATCAGAGATTAACT
>CBIHRH010000500.1:0-4446 GCA_966212365.1 uncultured Emticicia sp.
GTTTTGCCATTTGGTAGATTGGTCGGGTTTACAAAAATATTCCAATTATCTTGCCAAAGCAATACTTCATAGTTTTATGTCGTGTATTTTCCGCTCATACGCTTCCTCTTGTTAATATCATATAAAAATCTTAGATTGCCTGAGAACCGGAAACATATTACGGATCGGATTTGTTATTTTGTTATTTCCGATTATTTAAAGAACTTTGATGACTCTTTGGTAGGAATGTTGCCAAATATTAAGCAATATTCGGGGCGTTTGGGCGTTAAAATACCTACAATTAGTTGATGAATGAAAGTATCAAAAATCATATTATGGGCATTTCTCTGGCTTCCTGTTATTGGTATAGCGCAGAAAAATAAGAAAGCCGACGATGGCACAATTTCTGAAAAAGAACTTCAGGCCGAAGCCATTTTTACCGATGGCATGAAGTACTTTATTGCAGAAACTTACGATAAGGCCATTACGCATTTCAAGAAAGCTGCTGAAATGAATCCTGCCAGTTCGGGAACGAACTTTATGATTGCGAAATCTTTTCTGGCTACCAACGATATTGCCAATGCTACGCTGTATAGTGAGAAAGCCGCAAAAATTGATGATGATAATAAATTCTACAAGAAATTCTTAGGAGACCTGTATATCAAGCAAAAACGCTACAAAGAAGCTGCCCAGATTTACGAAAAACTGGCTGATAAGTATCCGACAGACATTGATAATTACCTCGATTTATCGAATGCCTACATCATGCAGGAGAAATATGCTGATGCGGTAGAGGTATATAATAAAATAGAAAAAACAATTGGTATGAGCGAAGAAATTACGCATCAGAAACAATTGATTTATCTGAAACAAAATAAGCTTGAAAAAGCCATTGAAGAGGGCGACAAGCTGATTGCCTCAGAACCTGCTGAACCTGAATATGTAGTACAACAAGCACAGATTCTGATTTCGAACCAACGCTACGATCAGGCTTTGAAAATGCTGGAAAATTCGCTGAAACGTAATCCTGACTTTGCAGAGGCACATGTATTATTAGCAGAAATCTACCGTAAAAAAGGTGATTTAGATAAATGCAGCCAGGAATTACAAGTAGCCTTTACTAATAAAAATCTTTCATCAGATGTAAAATTCAAGATTTTATCCAGCTATATGCTGATGATGAAAGATGATAAGGGAGATAAAACCTTAGATAATCTGATTGGTTTGACAAGAGAGTTAATCAAGCAGGCACCTTCAGATGCAAAAGCCTATGTCGTTTTGGGAGATTTGTTGATGAAAAAAGGCGATATAGTTGGCGCCCGTGAAAGTTATGTAAAATCAACTCAATTTGACAAATCGGTTTTTGAGGTATGGCTGGCCATTGTTGAAATCGATTCTAAACTCAATAATACCGATAGCCTGGCTAAACATTCGGAGGAAGCGATTGAGTATTTCCCGAATCAGGCATTTTTCTGGTATCATAATGGCGTAGCGAATTTTGCCAAGAAAGACTTCGAGAAAGCTATTTCGTCTTTAGAAGAAGCAAGAAACCTATCTCAGGATAATAAAGAGTTAACCAAATTTGTCAATGGTTTGCTGGGGGATGCCTATAATGAAGCCAAACAATACAGCAAGTCTGATGATGCCTATGAAGCCGTTTTAAAAATTGACCCAAACGATGAGCATGTACTGAACAACTACGCTTATTATCTATCATTGAGAAAAGATAAACTAAGCCGTGCGGTAGAGCTATCAGGGAAACTGGCTGAGAAATTCAGTACTAATGCTACCTATTTAGATACTCATGCCTGGGTACTCTATACCATGAAAGACTATCAGAAATCACGTGAGTTCTTAGAACGTGCGGTTAAACAAGGTAGTGGTGTAAGTGGTACGATAGTAGAACATTATGGCGATGTATTGTATCAATTGGGTGAAAAAGACAAAGCTATTGAACAATGGAAAAAAGCCCGCCAGATGGGAGAAAACAGTATCAACATAGATAAGAAAATACAATCCGGACAGTTGATCGAATAGACTTCACCTTACAAAACTTGTTGATACATTTGCACTGAAAAGATTTTTATTCGGATAATTGCACCGGAATAGAGAAATCTAAGCAAATCTTTAAAACTTCCACAAATATGTTAAGCCGTTATATTATTCTGACTTTCTCTTGTCTGATAGTTCTATTTACTACCTCTTGCAAGCGTCAGAGAATTCATAAATCTGAAACGAAAGATTCCACGAATGTAGTAATAACACAAACGGATATTCCTGTTAAAACTGATAGTATATCTACTACAACTCCTACCGGCACAACTAAAGCAGATGTAACCCCTGCTGAAATAGACTTTAAATATTTAAGAATTAAATCAAAAGTAGATTATTCGTCAGGTTCGGATAGCCAATCATTTCCGGTTACAGCGCATATTGAAAAAGATAACAAAATCTGGTTGTCAATTGCTGTGGGTCTGGAGGTAGCCAGAGGGCTTATTACACAAGATTCCATTATTTTCCTTGATCGACTTCACCGTAATTATTATAAATACGATTTTGCTACTCTGAGCAAACAATTCAATTTTAATCTTAACTATGACCTTGTACAGTCTATTCTTATTGGGAATATGCCTATCAAAAAACGGGAAAATGATGAGATTACCAAACAAGAGGGCAGTTTTGTAATCAGACAAAAAGAGAATAGTGTACAAATTGAGAATATCATTGCAGAGCCTAATTTAAAGCTCCAAAAACTAACAGCGGCTGATACAACTAGCAGCAGCAAAATGCAGATTGATTATAGTAATTTTCTATCGATTAATAACTTTTTGTTCCCACAAGCCATTGTTGCCAAGATTGATGCACCAAAAGATGATAAAACTAACCAGACTTTAATAAATTTGCAGCATAATAGAATTGAGTTTCTGGACGAAAGTCCCGGATTCTCATTCAGTATTCCTAAGGGGTATTCGCCTAAATAGCCATGGCTAAGCCTAAACCAACACCTGATGTCTTTGAAAAGTCTAACATATTTTTTTCTTACCTGTTTTCTCCTGTGCTTACTGATTAATCAACAAGCGTTTGCTCAACGTACCCGAAAATCGCGTGCGCAATTAGAAAACGAGAAAAAAAGAAATCTGGAAAAAATTGCAGAAACTACAAAGGCGTTAGAAAATGCTACGGCAAAAAAAGAAGTTACGGTTGGTAATATAAAGGCCATCAAAGAGCAAATAACATCACGGGAAGAACAGATTGGCCTGATGGAGCAGGACATGGAGCTGATAGATGTAGAGATGCAGGATATTATCGGTGCCAAAGAAAACCTGGAAGATAAACTACTCAAATTGCAGGATGAATATGCTGCTATGCTCTATTCCGCTTCGAAATATAGTGGCAAACTCAATAAATTGAGCTTTCTGTTTTCCTCTTCTTCCTTCAATGAATTGGTGATGCGGTATAAATATCTGCAACAATATACCGAAAACCGTAAAGCACAGGTAACGCAAATGAATAAAGTAGCGGCTCTGCTACGTGAAAGACAAACTAATCTGGAGGGAAAACGAACCGCTAAAAATCGTTTGATTACAGCTAAGGTAGTAGAAACAAAGAATCTTGAACAACTCAAAACCAAACAAACTGAAATGGTAGGTGAGTTGTCGAAAAAAGAGACAGATTTAAGAAGAGAAATTGAAGCTACGAAGCGATCCGTTACAAAATTAGATAATCTGATTGCCAATGTAGTAGCTCGCGAAATTGCCAAAAAGAATAAAGAAAGAGAAAGAAAACAAGATAAGGAGGCCAGAATAGCCAAAGCGAGCCCTACGAGAAAAAAGAACAAGCCAATTCTGGATTTAGACGAAGAAGAAACTACTTTGGGACGTTCGTTTGGTGCGTCGCGTGCACGTTTACCTTGGCCTGTACAGAGAGGTTTTATCTCTGACCGTTTCGGTGTAAAAGAACATCCTGTTTTGCACGGCGTTTTAATCAATAACAATGGTATAGATATTCAGACACCTTCTAATGCCACCGTGAGGTCGGTATATGATGGAGTTGTAAAAGATATAACCGAGATTCCGGGTTTAGGAAAAGTAGTAGCTGTGCAGCATGGCGATTACTTTACAGTTTATGCCAATCTCAATCAGGTATTTGCGTCGGTAGGACAAAAAATCAGTGCCAAAGAAACCATAGGTACGGCCGGAATATCAGGCGGAGCAACCGAAATCAATTTCCAGATATGGCACAATACCGAAAGGCTGAACCCAGAAAACTGGTTAGTACCGAGGTAATCAGTTAATTATTAATTCGGTAAAATAACCGGGATAAGTAATTCAAGAACTAAACAAGAATACAAATGTTATATTAGCAATAGTGACTTAATTCCTTTAATAACTAATTCGCTAATTCACTCAATCACTAATTTCCCCATGTCTACTCATTCTGAAATAAAACGCATTACTACCCATACCC
>CBIHRH010000501.1:0-4435 GCA_966212365.1 uncultured Emticicia sp.
ATATTGAATTAGAAAAAATACGCTATAACCAACGCCTGAAAATTGATTTTGTAAAGGGGATTGATAGCCAGCATGAGCCTATAGCACCTCTGATATTATTACCTTTTGTGGAAAATGCTTTTAAACACGGGGCAGGTGAAACTATCAATGAGTCTTATATTAATATCAAAGTACAATTACAAAATGGCAATCTGTATTTTAGCGTAGAAAATTCTAAATCAGACGATAATCCCTCAGAAATTACAGAAAAAATCGGTTTGAGCAATGTGAGACGGCAATTAGAACTGATGTATCCTGAGCATCGGTTGAGTATTGAAAATCATACTTCTGCTTTTAAAATTGTACTGGAACTAAACCTGAACAGCCATGCAAAAATTTAACTGTATTATTGTAGAAGACGAACCCTTAGCAGTAGAAATTCTGCAGGATTATGTGATGCAAGTACCCTTTTTGCAGTTAAAAGCCGTTTGTGCCAATGCCATACTAGCCACAGAAACTCTCAGAAACCATAGCATAGATTTGATTTTCCTGGATATTAATCTCCCCAAACTTAAAGGACTTGATTTTATTAAAACCCTGCAACATCCGCCACGTATTATTCTTACTACAGCCTATCATGAATATGCTTTGCAGGGTTATGAACACAATGTTTTAGACTATCTGCTGAAACCCATTGAATTCAGTCGTTTTCTAAAAGCTGTCAATAAACTGACTACGCCCACTGTTGTTACTAATCCCGTTTCGTCAGAAGACAGAAAATACCAGTTCTTTAATGTGAACAAGAAAATGGTAAAAGTGTTTTTTGATGAAATTCTGTATATCGAAAGCCAGAGAGAATATGTAAAAATCACTACTAAAACACAAGCGGTCCTGACTAAAGTAGCTTTGAGCGAAATAGAGGAACTGCTGCCAAACGAAAATTTCCTGCGGGTGCATCGCTCTTTTATCGTGGCAAAAGATAAAATTGAAGCTTATTCAGCCACGGATGTGGATATAGATGGTAAACAAATTCCGATTGGTAGAGGTTATAAAGACGAAGTTTGGGACGTTTTGTCGAATTAACAGACAAATTTTTCATAAAAACCTTATTTTTGCAGCTCCACTAAGACCCTGTTTAAGTATTGTCTTTCTGACCGAAAAGGGCGGTCCGCCGCCGCGGTAGATTTTTTAGTAAGACAAGCGGACGCCGCGCGGGCGCATTTTGCAAGCGTAGCCAGCAGCTACGATGAAAAAATGCAACGCAGTATTGCTAAAAAATATACCTTTGTAGGTCGAATTACAATATTTAACCAGGGTCTAAATACTGATAACAGATTTAATGAAAATTGCCGCCATTGACATTGGTTCAAATGCAGCCCGAATGCAGATTTCGTCGGTATTGCATGATAAAAAGAAAATCAATTTTAAGAAAGTAGAATATGTGCGCTTTGCCCTGCGCCTGGGGATGGATGTATTCAATACGGGAAAAATATCTTACGAAAGCGAAGCCAGAATTAAAAAACTGCTGATGGCCTATCGCCTATTGATGGAACTCCACGAAGTAGATGCCTACATGATTTGTGCCACATCAGCCATGCGGGAAGCCGAAAACGGCAATAATATCGTAGAAAGAATCAAGAATGAGTTAGGAATGGAAATCCACCTGATTGATGGTGAAAAAGAAGCCGAGCTTATTAATGATGTGATAAAGGTGGTTTTGGAGAATGATAAAACCTATCTGCATATTGATGTTGGTGGTGGTAGTACCGAACTGAACATCTATAAAGGCAGAACTAAAATAGCGGCCAAATCTTTCAAAATTGGTTCTGTCCGCCTGCTTGAACACAAAGAAGCTCCTGATGTATGGAATAAGATGAAAGCCTGGGTTGAAGATACCATTCCAACACATGAAAATGTAATTGCTGTAGGTACAGGAGGTAATATCTCGAAATTATTTAATCTGATTGAGCATAAAGTTGAGGGTAAAGCAAGTTTGGATGAACTGGAGAAAAAACGCAATTATATCAATAAATTCAGCATTGAAGACCGTATCAATAAGCTACAACTGAATGCCGACCGTGCCGATGTGATTGTTCCGGCTTCTGATATTTATATATCTGTCATGAAATGGGCAGGTGCTAACGAAATCATCGTGCCCGATTTAGGTCTGAAAGATGGTATATTGTTATTGGTTTACGAAACCCTGATGAACGAAGAAGATTAAAAAACAAATATGAAAAAGAGAATTTTTACTTATACAGCCCTTTTTGTTACTTGTTTCGGTTTGCTCTTTATGCTCTCTTCATGGGGCATGTGGGGGCATCAGCATATCAATAAGTCGGCGATTTGTGCTTTACCCGAAGAGCTGCGCATCTTCTTCTATAATCATCTCGATTTTGTGGTAGAAGAATCAAATGTGCCTGATTTAAGAAAGTATACTTTGAGTGATAGAGCTGAAAATCCCCGGCATTATGTTGATATTGAAGACTTTGGTAGCATTGATAGCATGCCACAAACAAGCAAACTGGCTTATGCCAGATATGATAATAAACTCTTGCAATCAAGTGGTATTTTGCCCTGGTATATTCAGGATGTGATGGAGAAACTGACTAAATCGATGCAGGGTATGAGAAAAACAGAAGCTTTGTTTCTGGCAGCTGATTTAGGACACTATCTGGCCGATGCTCACATGCCCTTACATACTTCAAGCAACCACAACGGACAGTTGACCAATCAGGCGGGTATTCATGCCTTCTGGGAAGCACAATTGCCCGAAATGTATGGCGAAGCTTATAATATGCATACAGGCAGTGCCCACTACATTGACGATGTAACGAAGGAAACCTGGCGTATTATCAGACATTCGCATGAATTAGCTGATACTTTATTAGCCAAAGAAAGAGAGTTGAGAAAGACTTTCCCGGCTGATAAAATCTTTCAGAAAGATGCCAATGGCAAAATTGTGAAGAATAAATTCAACCAGTCGGTGTATACAAAAGAGTATGCAGATTTGTATCATAAAGCCCTGAATGGCATGATTGAAAACCAGTTAAGGGGTGCGATTTCGGCCACTGCCAATTTCTGGTACACCGCCTGGGTAAATGCCGGAAAACCTGATTTGAAATCTTTAGATGATGAGGGCCTGACCAAAAGGAACAAGTCTAATTATAAGAAAGATATCAAGGCCTGGGAGAAAGGGAAACTGACGGTTCTGAAAGTTGAGCCGGAGTTTTGATAGAAATAGTATTTACGTAGAGGTGTTATGTTTGTTTTAGAAAAAGCACGAGCCAATTTTTAAATTTGTAGAGACCAATCAACAAATAAAAAAAGAGGCTCATGCAAAGACAAATTAACACAAAAAGTTTTGAAGGGCAAACAATCTATGTAGGGATAGATTGCCATTTAAAGAGCTGGCAGGTAACTATACTGTGTGGAGAAATATTTCATAAGAGTTTCAGTCATGCACCTGATTCGTTTCAGTTAAGTTCATATTTAATGCGGATGTTTCCTGGAGCGACATACAAGGCAGTATATGAGTCTGGCTTTAGTGGTTTTGAAGCCTGTCGTCAATTACGTAGTTTGGGAGTAGATTGCATAGTTATCCACGCTTCTGATGTACCGACAACCCATAAGGAGCGTCAGCAAAAAAGTGATAAGTCAGATAGTAATAAGCTTGCCAAGTCACTAAGAGGAGGAGAAATCAGAGGTATAGATATACCAAGTCGGTCATTAGAGGCAGACAGGAGTCTGTTACGTCAGCGATATAGGCTATCAAAGGAATTATCACGCCAGAAGAATCGGCTAAAATCCTTATTGTATCAGTTCTCAATAGCCATCCCTGAGCGGTTTAGTTTACAACAGACCAGAAGTTGGTCAAAGCCATTTATAGACTGGCTAAAAGACTTGAAAGTGGAATGGGAGAGTTTACAACAAAGTCTGGCTAATTATGTAGAAATGGGAGAACATTTGCGTAAGGAACTGTTAAAGATTAATCAGCAATTACGAAAGCTATCACAGCGAGCTACTTATAAACAGGATTATGAATTATTGTTGAGCATTCCAGGTATTGGTAGTATATCGGCGATGAATTTTCTTTTACAGATAGGGAATATCGAAAGATTTACGACATTAGATGAATTATGTTCTTATGTGGGCCTGATGCCTAAGATGTATGAGTCTGGCGATACCAAAATAGTGGGTAGGTTGGTTAACAGAGGGAGAAAAGACCTCAAAATTATGCTCATCGAAGCCTCATGGGTGGCTATAAGAGTTGACCCGGCTTTGTTAGTTAAATATCAGGAACTTATCAAAACAAGACATCCAAACAAAGCTATCATTAAGATTGCTAAAAAGGTATTAAGCCGAATCCGGTATGTCTTGCAAAATAAAGTTGTTTACACCGTTGGTGTAGTTAAATAATGCCAATTCCTTAGAAAATTGGATGGGGGAATAAATG
>CBIHRH010000502.1:0-4434 GCA_966212365.1 uncultured Emticicia sp.
TGAGCAGGGTTTTCATAGTAGGGGGTTTCTTATTAGAAGTAAGATAAAATTAGAGTAAAAGATAAATTGAGCCTACTAATTTACGCCAATCGAATCAAATAAGGCTATTTTGGCAGATGAATTATCTGTTAATTTCTTCAAAATCTCCAAGTCCCTCTCTGATTACCTCAAAATCATCATCAATTGCCAGAACAACTGTTGAGGGGACAATTCCACACCAGCCACCATCTATAATTATATCCGCCTTGTCTTTATTCTGGTCATATAGCACTTCTATTTCATTTGGATATTCGATAATATCATCAATATCATCTTTTACCGAAGTAGTAATGATAGGATTGCCCAGCATCTCAATAATTCTTTGCGGAATTTTATGGTCGGGTACCCTTACTCCAATGGTTTTACGATTGGTTTGCATGATTTTTGGCAAATCTGCGGTAGCCGGAAGGATGAATGTAAAAGGCCCCGGCAAAGCCCTTTTTAATAAGCGAAACGCATTATTGGATACCTTGGCGTAGGTAGAAATATTACTTAAATCGTGGCAGACGATTGAAAAATTATTGTGCTGTGGTTTGATACCCTTGATTTTACAAAGTTTTTCAACTCCCTTCGTACTGAATATATCACAACCCATAGCATAGACAGTATCGGTTGGATATACGATAATTCCTCCGCCTTTCAGGCAATCAACTACTTGTTGAAGCTTACGTTCGTCAGGATTAGTTGGAAATATTTCGATGATTTCAGCAGACATATCTTTCGCAATTAGGTGGGCAATTTAAGTTTAGCCCTTTAATAAAACAAAAAGGTTCGGTGTAAAGTTTTGCACCGAACCTTTTCAAGACATTATAGAAATGCAGAATTACTTGCTCTTTTTATCTTTTTTACCCTTAGAAGCCTGTAAATCAGGGGCTTTAACTGCGTTCATTTCGAAGTAGTCTACGGTTAAACTAGCCAAAGATTTCATGCCCAAAGTAAAACCTGATTCATCGATATAGAAGTCAGGTGTATGATGAGGAGCTGGGCTTGTTTGTCCTTTAGGTTTTCCTCCTAAGAAAAAGAATAACCCAGGTACTTTTTGTTGAAAGAAACTGAAATCTTCTGCACCTGTTTGTACGGGCTGAACATTCACGTTTGCTTTTCCAGCAATTGCCTCTAGCGTACCAATCATTTTATCAGTTAAAGCCGGGTCATTATAAGTAACCGGATAGCCTGTATCAATTTTCACATCAGCAACGGCCCCTGCACTTTCTGCAATGTTTGTAGCCACTTCGTTGATACGGCGATGAACCAACTGACGTTGCTCTGTTCCGAAAGTACGGATAGTACCTATCATTTCAAGAGATTCTGGAATGATATTCTGGCGAATACCACCATGAATAGCGCCAACGGTAACAATAGCCGGGTTTTCAGTAATATTTACATTACGGCTCACGATCGTTTGTAAACCCATCACGATCTGTGCAGCTGTTACGATTGGGTCAATGCCTGACCAAGGATTAGCACCGTGAGTCTGTTTACCTTTTAATTTGATATCCAATTGATCAACAGCAGCCATTGTAGCACCAGAACGATAGCCTATTTTACCAACTTCTGTTACAGAACTGATATGCAAACCAAAAATAGCATCAACTTTAGGGTTTTCCAGCACACCTTCCATCACCATCAATTCTGCTCCAGACTTGCCATCTTTTAATAATTTAGCATCATAAACACCTTCTTCAGCAGGCTGAAAAATAAATTTCACAGTTCCGGCTAAATCATTTTTCATAGAAGACAAAATTTCAGCTACACCCATTAGCATGGCTACATGAGAATCATGACCACAAGCGTGCATAACTCCGGTTTTCTGCCCATTATATTCGGTCATCACTTTAGATTTAAAAGGCACATCAACACGTTCCGTTACAGGTAGGCCATCCATATCAGCACGAAGAGCTACGACTGGGCCGGGCTTACCACCTTTAAGAATGCCAACTACACCTGTTACGCCCACTTTTTCCTGCACTTCGATGCCTAATGAACGCAAATGATCTGCAACAATTTTAGAAGTTCTGAATTCTAGATTTCCTAATTCAGGGTTTTCGTGAAAATCACGCCGCCAAGCTATAACTTTCTTTTCTAAGGCATCTGCCCCTGTACTAATTTTTGGTTTTAGTGCTGATTGCCCCATGGCAAGACCGCAAGAAACGGTAAGAAGACTAATCAAAAGATTTCGCATTGATGAAATTTAATTTAGGTACTTTAATTGATTTAAGGTGGTCGGAAAAACTAAGTTAAGAATAGAAGTTCAAAAAATCAAACTATTTGATAGCTTCGTATGCTTCAATCATGCGGTCGGTTGAAAGAATATCTGCCCCATTATTCACAAAACCTCTATAAAGATGGTCACCTTTGGCAATAGCCATTTTATCGAGGTTGCCCAATGTGCCTAAGATTGTACAGATACCTTTTTTATGCAGGAAATCATTAAATTCTTTGTTTGGCTCTTTGGTTCCAATAAAAGCTACCATATTTTTATCGGGAATCCCAGCTTGTTGATGTCGCTCATATTCTTTTAAATCCCTGATTGTCACAGAAATCATCAGATTCGGGTCTAATTCATATACTTTTTTCGCCTGATTTACATCGTAGGTAATAATTACACAATAATCTTCCGCATGTAATTTTTTTACCATTGCTACCACTTTTTCGTAGGGAGTATTTCGCTTTACGTCTAAAGTATAAATAACTTTGTTCTTGCCCCATTTAATAACCTCTTCCAATGTTGGGATTTTAAATGTTGTCAGAGTTCCTGTATTATCCTTTAACCTTATATCTTTCATTTCATCCCAATTCTGGGCAATGATTTTTCCCTTTCCGGTTGTAGTTCTATCCAACGAATTGTCGTGCATCATCATCAATACGCTGTCTTTCGTTATCTCAATATCGCATTCAATAATGTTAGGAATTTTGCTCGCCAGAAATTCAAAAGACTCAAGGCAATTTTCAGGATAACCCGGAATATCCCCACCACCTCTATGGGAAGAAATCATGGGCTTAAAACCGGGACTATACTTTAAAAACTTAACTAAACCCTGTCTGGGAACCGGAATGAAGGACTTTTGAGGAACAGGGCGACAAGCTACTACCAAAACCAGAAGAATAGAATACAGAAATTTCATTGTAATATTGATAAAGTATTTGAGGGGTAAACTTATTGAAAAAACACAAGAGCTTCTTGATCTGTCTGTTTTTTATATTGGGCAAGAATTTCTTTGGCAGTTAAAAGTCCATGCTCTCCATAAACCATTAGGCAAACCGTACCTCCACTGCCACCACCGGTTATCTTAGCACCATAAATGCCGGAATTTACGCCTTTTGTATGAGCCATTTCAACGAGAATGTCTGTATATTCATTGCCCAAACCACATTGATTATAACTTTGATGAGACTGATACATCAATTCACCCATTAAAGGTAATAATTCATAAAGGTTTTTATCGGTCAGACTTTTAAGCATTTCAGTAAAAAACCTTACCCGATGATTTTCATAAATAGGGTGCTTTGTACTTGCTTTAATATTGTAATAAGTATTTGGTTTAATATTGGCTAATGGATCAGTTACTACGCCAAAATCATTCAGAAAATCTTTTCCATACATTGAATCAAGGCTTTTTGCATACTTTGACTCATATTGAGATGGCGAAATATTGCTTAAATATCCAGAGTAGGGTAGAAGATGATTCTGTGCACTTTTCAGCTCATTTTTTGAAACGCCTTGCTTTTGAGCAATAATTGAGAACCCCATAGAGGCCGCAGTACGGACCTCTCCATAAGAAGCGCCACTTACGGCATGCCTTATTCCGCTATCAATTCCAACAAAATATAGATTATCTGGTATTCTGATAGCAGGAAATATTTTATCTGGCTGGCATAGAATAGGCAATAAATAATTATCCTGACCGAAATAGGATGTTAATTGGTCCATTAACCCACAAGGCGCACCAACCACCAGGTTTTCAGCTTTTTGCGCCATTATAGGTAACTCTGTTCCTGTAAATTGAATGGATAACAATTCTGCAAGCGCTTTTAAAGTAGCCACCTCAATGGCTGCCGAAGAAGAAACACCTTTACCAAATGGTACTTCAGAATTTACTAAAATATCAAGTCCTCCTAATTTTAAATGCTTTTCAATGATTAAAACCAGAAAGCAACCTACTATATAAGCCGCCCAATCGCCACCATCTATCTGTTTAAGGTACTGGCTTGCTTCTTTATAATTTTTAGGTAGTTCTTCTAAATCAATAAATAACTCGTTATTTTCAATTACATCAAGACTTTTAATATGCAATTGATTATAGCCCCTATGTCCAACAGTTACAGTTGCTTTTTCTTTGATTGGCATCTGCAATACCATTGAACCTGAATAGTCTGCAATACCGCCCATTACAT
>CBIHRH010000503.1:0-4427 GCA_966212365.1 uncultured Emticicia sp.
GGCCTCCAGTCTCGCTTAGGTGTATGTCAAAAGTATCTCTCAAATCTTCAGATGTAGCTGCTTTAGCAAATTTTGGCATAGCTTTGGTTAAATGTTTTTCAGCCCAATAAATGTCTTTCAAGCCGTCTACAAATAATTCTTTCAGTTTTTCACCTTCTTGTTCTGATGCATAATTTCTCATGACAATTTGGTTATTTTAATATTTAAAAATAAAAAGAGGAATTGTCTTAATGAACAAAAAAAATGTGCCACTTCAAGAAAGTGCGTTGAACCTTATTTTCTGGGAATTATGTTACCTGATAAATGAGGAGTATCGTGGAATACGTGGTAAAAAAGTTACAATATTTAATATAATGCGAAGAAGCCTGCTAGGGCATATTTTTACCAGTTGCCATTAAAAAATAGTCTGAATTTTGCCTTTTTTATTAAATTTCAGTTAAAAAGAGAATTTTCTTGCTCAAAAAAGCAATTTTTGAATAAAAAAAGCTATTTTTATAGAACTTACTAAACCCAACATAACACATGAATCAATTGAATAGAAAAAAGAAGTTTAAATAGCCATAATAAACTAAACTTCGCTCCTTATAATTCCGTACTTAATACCGTAGGTGATGATTTCCAGAAAATCGTCAGCGCCACTTAGAAATAGAAACTGTTTTAAAATAATGCAGATTTTATTGTGGATTTACGTGTTAGTCCCATCGATAAAAATTTACACATACTATAAAAGACCTTACTATGCACGTATCATTAAATGTAGTCTTGGCGGAAGACGACAAAGACTATCAGGAAATATTTAACAATGCACTCACAGAGGTAAACATTCCAACAACGCTGACTGTTGTGAGCGATGGCATGGAATTGATGAAAACCTTGAAATCTCCAGACTCGCCATCATACAATATTGTTGTATTAGACATTAATATGCCTAAAAAAAATGGTATCGAGTGCCTGAAAGAAATCAGGGAAGATACGACTCTGAGCAATACTTTTTCAGTTATCCTCACATCAAGTTATGACCCCATTATCAAAGCCAATGCCTATAATGCCGGAGCTAACTTGTTTCTGACCAAACCTTAAATTTTTGATTAATATGTAGAGACGGTCATAAAAATATTAACATCAGTTTGGCAAATTAAGCTACCTATTTTATTTTAGGAGAATATAACGCCTCTAATCATTACGAGAATTTAAGAGAAATATTACATGGTAAATAGTCTTTTCGGGGGTGATATATGCCAAATAAAGGCTATATTATCCCTATTTTTCTTTCTTCAGAGTTTTATTAATCTTCAAATACCTGATATTTTCATAGCCTTAACCATACTAAACTGCTCTATCTTTCTGTTATTAATCTATACTGCATTAGAAAGTTCTCATCTCAACCCCCTTTTATATATTAACCTAATTATTGCACTTACAGTTGCTAAGTGATTTATTTACCCAATATGATACTAATGCATAACATCAGAGAGATAATCAAAGATGCTTTACAGCGGTTTGGCATACATTACGAAGAAATCACGGCGAGCAGCAATGATAAAGGTAAAACTATTGTATTAGCAAAAAAGAACTGCCCCATTCTATTCGAAGATTTTATTCAATTTATCAAACAAGAAGGTTTCAGATACAACTCCTACTTTTGCCCTGCCAGAAACCGCATTAAGATTGATGTATGTCTTGAGCTATGATTCATCTGAGAAATATGATTACACTGATTTAAAATCATAACCAGCATCTCGAATTAAAATCACTTCAATCGCGTAAATCAGTTTAATCAAAGTTCAGACCTCACAAACTCATCACTAATAAGCATATGGCAGTTGTCTGTAGCAGGATTTGTGCAACAATCGTTGCATTTACGTACGCCATTTATCATAGCAGTTTTGAGCTGCTCTAATTCCAGCATTTTTTGATTTATAGCATCAATTTTTTGGGTTATCTTTTCAGATACATTGTTGCAAGAAGCCATATTATTAGCTATAAGATCTAAAAACTCCGAAATTTCATTAAGTGTGAATCCAAAGCTCTTAACACGTTTAATGGTTAATAGCTTTTCCAGAGTTTTTTCTGAATATTCCTTATAATTATTATTCCTTCGTTCTCTTCTCCCTACCTGAATGAGTCCTTGTTTTTCGTAAAACCGAATAGTATCCCTCGAAAAACCAGTTTTTTTAACTAAATCTCCAATAAGCATAATCAGTAATTTTAAATATTCTCTGTTAACTGCTATTTGATAACTAATTATTCTGATTTGTAAATATACATTGAATGCTGAAAAAGTTCATCATATTTCGTCAATTGGCAAACCTTCTATTCTTAAACAGTTCAAACACTGATTTTTCTCATATTATATATAAACATTCAGCTTTATTTTTGGTATTTTATAATAGGAATGGTTTTACAGAATCGATCTGTAGACTCATTTGATTTTAAAATCTTCTCAGTATTTATCAATCCGTGGTACAAAATCTAATAAAGCATCATGACACACACCTATTATATTCATGGCATGTCTTGCGACGGCTGCCGCTCAAAAGTAGAGAAGGCACTCAATAGTATTAAAGGCATACAAGCCAATGTCAGTCTTGAGCCACCACAGGCAACTATACACATGCAAGAACATATCCCGATTGAACAATTACAGGCAGCGCTTGTAGCTATTGGTAAATATACAATCAATGCTGAGAATACTCCTCCAAATCCACACCAGCATATAAATGCACATGTGGGACATCAACCTACACTTGTACCCCCACAAAGCCAGGGCAAATATTATTGTCCAATGCACTGTGAAGGCGATAAAGTATATGATAAACCCGGCAATTGTCCTGTATGTGGCATGAATCTGGAAAAACTACCTGAAATATCAACTGACGGAAGGTACACCTGCCCTATGCACCCTGAAATTGTACAGGATGGGCCAGGCAACTGCCCCATTTGTGGAATGGATTTGGTTCCTTTGGCTCCGGCTGATAATGAAGAAAATCAGGTATATCTTAACCTAAGGAAGAAAATGGTAGTGGCATTAGTATTCACTATTCCCGTTTTTCTGATAGCCATGATAGAGATGGTACCACATAATCCTTTGGAAAATATAATGGAGGTGTACTATTGGAACTGGATTCAGCTGATACTCTCGCTCCCGGTTGTATTTTATGCAGGCTGGTTATTTTTTGAACGGGCATGGCAATCACTTATCAACCGTAATCTCAATATGTTTACACTGATTGGCTTAGGTACAGGTGTAGCATTTTTATTCAGCCTTGCAGGCGTATTCTTCCCGAATGTATTCCCTGAAGAATTTAAAACCGGACATGGCTCAGTACCTCTTTATTTTGAAGCAACGACTGTTATTCTGAGTCTTGCTCTTTTAGGGCAACTGATGGAAGCAAGAGCACATACACAAACCAGAAGTGCTATAAAAGGGTTACTCAAGCTCAGCCCTACCGAAGCCACAATCATCAGAAACGGGACTGAAGAAAAAGTCTCCATCCATACTATTCAAAAGGGCGATTTGTTAAGAATAAAACCCGGTGAGAAAATTCCGGTTGATGGCAAAATAACAGAGGGTGAGAGTAGTATTGATGAGTCGATGATTACAGGAGAGCCTATTCCGGTAGATAAGAAAACTGACGATGCCGTTAGTGCGGGTACTATCAATGGCAATAAATCTTTTGTAATGGTTGCTGAGAAAATAGGGTCTGATACCTTGTTGGCACAGATAATTACTATGGTTAACAACGCGAGCCGTTCCAAAGCGCCTATTCAGAAGTTAGCCGATAGTATTTCAGGTTATTTTGTACCTATTGTTATGATTATTGCCGTCGTTACTTTTATAATCTGGGCAAAATGGGGACCCGAGCCACCTCTTAGCTATGGTTTTATTAATGCTATTGCTGTTTTAATTATTGCCTGTCCTTGTGCTTTGGGCTTAGCTACACCTATGTCGGTGATGGTCGGTGTTGGCAAAGGAGCACAATCGGGGGTATTAATTAAGAATGCCGAGGCTCTTGAAAACATGGATAAAGTAAATGTTTTGATTATTGACAAGACCGGGACTATTACAGAAGGCAAACCATCAGTAGAGAAGATTGTCGTGCAGCAATTTACTGAGAATGAAGTTTTATCTTATATCGCTTCCTTGAATCAGAACAGTGAACACCCTCTTGCCCTCGCTGTAGTAAACTACGCCAAAGCTCGCAAACTCTCTTGGCCGAAAGCTCAGAATTTTGAAGCTGTTACAGGCAAGGGAGTGACTGGCAATGTAGATGCAAAACAAATAGCTTTGGGTAATAAGGCGCTTATGGTAAGTACGAAAGCAAAAATAAACCCAGCTATTGAGCAGGCTATTATTGCAGAACAGAAACTTGGTAAAACAGTATCTTATATAAGTATCAATGATAATCTTATAGGTTTTATAAGCA
>CBIHRH010000504.1:0-4425 GCA_966212365.1 uncultured Emticicia sp.
CGCCTGCAAAATACGCCCGCGGCGGCGGACCGCTTGTCTAGCTGAAAAATCTGCGCTTTTCGGTCAGAAAGAAAATATTTAAACAGGCTCTAAGATAGAGGATAATTTAAAAATATCTATTCTTTATCCTGACATAGCAAAAAAGCACGATTCGCGAATCGTGCTTTTTTGCTATGTCATCATGCCCACCCCTCTGCTCTTAGCAGCTACAGCAGCGCAGATGGGTCGAGCAAGTTATTTTTTATAGCAAATACCACAAGCCCTGCGGTATTTCTAACACCTGTTTTTTCCAGTAAGTTATTCCGGTGCCCGTCAACAGTACGTGTACTGATGAATAATTTTTCTGCAATTTCCTGGGCTGTATATTGGCGGCAAATTAAATCTAAGACTTCTAATTCTCTTTGCGTAAGGGTAGATGGAATGTTATCCTGAATCAGCAATCGGGGTTTTTTGCCAAGCATTCTGTTTTTCATGGCTTTGAGAAATACTTCGTTAAAATAAAATCCTTTTTCAACCACAGCTAATATAGCTTTTTCAACCTCAGAGGGTTCAACGTTTTTAAAGAGATAGGCATTAATGCCTAATTCCATCAGATGCGCTACAAAGCGCTCGTCGCTATGCACCGACAAAATAATAATCTTAATGTCGGGAAAATCACTATGCAGTATTTTAGTGGTTTCTACGCCATTTAGTTCTGGCATAGATAAGTCAAGTAAAACGATATCTGGTTTTGTTTCACTGGCCTCAATTGCTTCAAGCAGGGTTCTGCCATTGTCAGCTTCAATCGTTATCTGTGTATCGTCAAGGCTGTTGATTATAGCAGCCATACCTTTTCGAAACAGAATCTGATCATCTGCAATCGCTACGTTAATTTTTTTCATAATAATGATTAATCAATACAGATTATTGATTGATAAGTTTCAACAGAGTTCAGCCAACAGCAGAATGATTTAAGGTTAGGTATATTAGGCTGACAATGAAAGATATAGCTTCCTGCAAAGCATGTGCGTTACCAAGAATAGAGATTCTTCGAGTCAGGTTTTTTAAATAATTTATCAGGTATTAGGAAATCAATGCATGAGCGGAATTTCAATCCTCACTTTTAATCCAGCATTAAGGTGTGTTTCAAATGTTGCCGTACCGTTCAGAACTTTAGTTCGGGTTTCGATATTTTTCAGGCCTAAACTCTTTTTCTTATAAGCCTGTTCAAAATCAAATCCTTTACCATTATCGGTATAGTTAATTTTCAGTATTGAATTCTCTTTTTTAATATTTATTTCTACCAGAGTTGCTCCTGAATGCTTCACGGCATTATTGAGCAATTCTTGTAATAGGCGATAGGCCGCAAGATTGATAATATTACCAAGGTTTGTGACCTTACTATCAATATCTAAAGCAATATCAATATCTGAAACACTCAGTATTTTATCACACAATCCTTCAATAGCAAATGCCAATCCGGCTTCTTCCAAGCCCTGAGGGAGTAAGTCGTTCGAAATACGCCTTACATTATCTATTGTGCTATCAATCAATTGTTTGTATTGTGTGCTTGCTTCTTGTATTTCAGGCACTTTGGTGGCAGGAATCTGGCCTACTAATAAGCGCATTAGTCCCAAAGAAGCACCTACCTCATCGTGTAAATCACGGGCAACACGTATTCGCTCATCTTCAATGGCTTCCAGTGTGCTATAGAATAATTCTTGCTGATGTTTGGTTTCAGCGGCCTGTACACTTATTTTATGCTCGAGCATTCTACGCTGATACATCACCATAAAGATAATGATACCACTGGCCAATAAAAAAAGCATTATAGTGCCACCGATAATCATCACATACATATCAACAGATGCACCTACTGACGAGGACTGTGCCATAAACCAATTCCGATAAAAATATACATCAAGCCTAATACACAGGCATGAATGGCCCATGATAATAAACTTAGCTGTATGTCTTGGGTTAAGATTAAATTGCCGAGAACAAACAAAAAGAGACTCCCTGCAAAGTAAAACAGAAATCCGGCATTAATCCAAAACAAAGGCGATTTTTCTATAGAAATTATTTCTAAAGATTTAAGGGTTTTATAATAGGCAGTAATAGCATAAAATACTACAAATAGACACTCTAACCCACGGGGATAAGCGTTTTGCTCATAAATCGATTGAATAACAAATGCGTTTAGAATAGCAAATAGGGTAAACAGAACAAAAATCCCGTAAATAATTTTTTTGTTTAGAAAATCTCCCAGATATTCTTTGTAAAACCACGAAATCAATCCAAATTCAGCAATTGTATAAACATGTAGAAAGGGGGTATTATTTTTAACAAATCTAACTGAAATGATGGCAATCAATTGAAAAGATAAAGCAAAAAGCAGATAATAATATATAGGCTTTAATTCTCTTTTTAAATATTTTCGTCGGTAAATCGCAATTGCCAGCGGAAAAAATAGGAGGACAGTTACGTAAGTTACCAAAAAATCACCAATAGTTCTAAGCATTTCAGGTAGGTTTATTAGATAAATTTTAGCTCTACAAATATACAAATTTGTAGAGCTAAATTTTAATAACAGGCAGCAAAGGTCGTTTTGAGTGCATCAGGAACAGATTTCGCAATCATCATTGCAGATGAAGTGTAATAGTTACAGAAATCACCGGAAATCGGCGAACTGCTTATTTCCGGTGTGTACCTCTTTTACCAGGGTTAAAGGTTAATAAAAGTATATTTAATCCATAACGTCACTTTTACTGCTTACTTTTTTAGCAATTATCAGTTATTTAGGTCACTATCCGGGTCACAGTAAGGTGGACAAATCTTAGAAAAATCATTTACATACTGATCTGACAAAGATTCCGGATTATAGTTAATAAGGTCTTTTATTTTCAGACGAGTAACAGGGCCTACATTCTCAGGTCCTACCGCATTTACCATTAATAAATGAGGTTGATAAACCCCTGTCTCTAGTAATTCCAAACCAATGTACATGCGTACCCAGTTTGCATCCGGAGCAAGATTCCAGAGATCCTGCAAATCTTGTTTTCTAACTGCGAAAGCTTTCATTTCGCTTGGTTGAATCTTGGCCTTTTGTAAGTCAAAATCAAGCCAGTTATTTATCCATTCTTTGGCAGTTGATAAAGGAATTTTGTAAGGATCCGGATCAACTGTTGGTGCATTAACCGGGGCATTGGTGCTTTTTACATCTAAGTTCATTTTGTTTGATGGTTAAGCAAAATTAGGTGCTTTTAAGAACGCCGATATGCGTAAAAATACCTGTTTTTGCGATGGTGAAAAATTACTTAATTCCATATTCAAAAAGCAAGCCAAACAGAAACGTATATTTTATCTAAAAACCAGACAAAATTAAAAACAGGTATTTTTACGCATTTACAGTTTTAATTTTATTCTCAACTTTGAGCATTGATTTTTAGCACGATAAAGAGCTATAATTTTTATAAAGTTGATACACCTAACCACTTATCATTTCTTTATAGAAACTAATGTAGTGAAGCTATACTATTCCATTTAGTAAAAAATTGCTTGACTATCAGAAAAAAGTCCACATACCATAAGATTTTAGTAAGAATAAAATAGGGTTTGGCCTAAACAACACCAGCAAATGTCTACTTGTTTTAGTAAAACATTTCTTTACTTTTTTATTCTTTAAGTCATATTCTCAGCGCACAGTATTTTATCCTTAGATTTTACTTTATTATGTTTTTCAGATTATCAATCTGATTTCTATTTCCATCCAAAATCCAAGTCTTTTCCTAACAAAATGTAAGCTTTTTACTTTCTGCAAAACATTGTTCCAGTAAGATTTAAATAAAAAAAGGGTAGAACCTCAAAACAGATTCTACCCTTTAAAAGAAAGGTCTTTAAATTATATGCCCCATTTTTCGGGCTTTCTACGCCATTTTTTCAGAGACTCTAAGGATTCAGCAGAAATGTAATTTTGTTTAATCGCCTCATCAATCAGGGCATTGTAGTTACTTAGTGTTACAAGAGATACATTTTTGTCGGCAAAGTTTGTATCAGCTATTTTAAAACCATACGTAAATATCGCCACCATGCCCACAACTTCTATACCGGCTTCCCTGAGTGCATCAACAGCTTTCAGCGAGCTGCCACCTGTTGAAATCAGGTCTTCAATTACCACTACTTTCTGGCCTTTCTCAATACGCCCTTCAATCTGATTGCCCATACCATGCTCTTTGGGTTTCGGACGTACATAGGCAAATGGTAACCCCAAAGCTTCTGCTACTAAAGCTCCTTGCGGAATACCCGCTGTAGCAACACCTGCTATCAGTTCTGCATCAGGAAAATGTTTTTTAATGGCTTTTGCCAGAGATTTTTTAATAAATGTTCTTGCTTCCGGGTAAGACAATGTTACACGATTATCGCAGTAAATAGGAGAGTTCCATCCCG
>CBIHRH010000505.1:0-4414 GCA_966212365.1 uncultured Emticicia sp.
TCTACGGAGTTTTTCTTGGTGATTGGCGGAATAGACGTTAAGAATGTTGGCCCATCATGAAACTGTGGCTTTTCGTCTGAAAATTGTCGCACAAAAGCAGCAATTTTTTTTAAACCAAAACCCAATTCTTCTGCTAAACCCAATTCTCTTAAAAATCTACCTATTATTGGGTTTTTGGGAATAGGCTGATAATTATTAGGATCTATATTTTTATTCAGACTTGTTCTGTTGCTGTTGGCCGTAAAAGTACCATCTACATGGGTAATGGCAAACTTGGCTGGTAATCCTGAGCTATAATCCTGATGAGTCAGAAAATTAATAAACACCTCCCGATACATTAAATCCCGGATACCTATTCTTGTAGTATTATTGATGACAAAGAAATCAGGAAGATGCTTATGCACAAAATCCATTAAATGATAATAAGTATCAATAAGATTGGTCGAAAAAGTTTCTCTATCGTAATAACCATCAAACCCGTCTTTTTCCCTTAAAGCATCTATTCTGAAACTTGGAAAAATCGCACGAATCACCTCATCTTTGCCAAAAAGCAGTACTGCTGCTACAGTGTAACCATTCTCTTTCGTTTCTAAATCAATTCTCCATAAACCTGAACTTTTCATCACTTGCTCAAAGTCCATGTTTAACCAGGGATGAGATGGCCTTGTCTGTAATATCAGATTCATGGCTTTTTTATAGACCTCCATATTAAAATGTTCGGTCTCAATATATCTCACAATTTTATTATCCGGATAATAGAACCTTTTCCTCTCCTGTATTCGAAGTTGGTCGGAGATATTATCAACGTGTACATTTAAGGTATCACGCCTTTCATAAATATAATTTCCGTTATTGGTAGTATGAACCGACTGACTATTAGGAACTTTTAGGTAAAGGATTCTCTCTTGGTGATAAAAGATAGTTTTTATCACTATACGGGGTTTAGGATGAATTTTATTGGCACTATTAATTCCACCGATAATATTCTTTTCTAAAATATTAAATTCATTCTCCGTCAACCCTGTTAACCCATTTTCAAATGAATATGCAAACAGAACCTCGCCTCCATTTGTATTTAAAAATGCGCATAGGGTATCAAAAAAATCAACTGGTAGTTTTCTTACTGTGCTTAATAATTGGGTTTGTTCATCATTACCTCTTTCTATTAAATAGTTAATGTAATCGTTTGAAAACATGCTAATTCTTTATATGTATCGATAAGTAAGGTCATAAGGGTTCAATCTTCTATTTTTAATAGAATTAATTTTGAGGAACAATTTTAAAGAGTGGTCAGGTTTATTCTAGGTTATGGTAGCGTGACGAGTGGTAGCAAAAGTAATGATTCACTTAGTAAATCATTTATTAAATATATTGTGTTTTTATTAAATAATTTAAAAAACTTTAGTTTTTTTTTTAACGGCTCCCTTTTCTGAATAGTTGGGTACCCAAATGTATTAAACGTAATAATAATATAAAATTACCTTATTGGTCGACTTTAATCTTATTTTTTGTATAAATAATCTAATAAGCTCAGAATTCTTCTTTAGATTTGCCCTAAAATCAATACAAAGTACCTAACCGGATGGATTATTCTTCATTGATGTTTGGCAAAATTCAAAGTCAGGCATCAGCAAAAGAGTTGAGTTGGATTGAAACAAAAGCCAACGGAAGTTTACAATCTTTGCAAACAGCATTTGTTGCTACACCAAGATTCATCAGTAAAGAATTCGTTCAATACCCCGAACCTGTTAATGGTGTTTCATTTGATAATTGGACTTTCGATAGATTAGTTCGGGTTTATCTGCTATCTAAATTTGATAGCTCCGACAGAGACTCTTATATAAAGGCAATTGATACCTTATTTGATACTGCCGAAAATAATGAAGCAGTGGCATTAATTTCTGCTTTACCTTTTTTAGCATATCCGGATTATTGGATGCTACGTGCAACTAATGCCGTAAGATCTAATATCGGGACTGTCTTTGACGCTGTAGCCTTTCAAAATCCATTTCCTAAGAATCATTTTTCAGAACTTGCCTGGAATCAACTGGTTTTGAAATGTATTTTTAATGATAAACCCATTCATAAAATTGAAGGTTTATTGGAGAGAGCAAATGAAGAATTGGCCCATTCAATTTCATACCTCGCACATGAGCGTTGGTCAGCCGGGCGAACAATACCTTCATATGCCTGGCGCTTAGTTATTAATTTTTTGAATGATGAAATTTTAATAGATATCCAGCATTTATTTTCTTCCAGTAGTGTACATGATAGAATTGCCGCAACTTTAGTTTGTATTGCAACAGATTTCCCCACTGCAAAAGAAGAGCTGGAAAAACATACAGATTTAGAACTAAAGGCAAAGACTCATGCGTTTAGTTGGGAAACATTAGAAAATTAAGAGAGGATATTACACAAAATACCACGAAAGATGTGTCAGAAGCATTCAGAAATATCACAGAATCCTTCACACTTTGAAGGAAGTGAAGAAGAATTGAAAACAGCCAATACGATTCAGGCTAATTATACCGACTATATTAAAGGTATGAAATTCTTCGATCCGCATATTCATATGACCTCTCGTACCACTGACGACTATACAGCTTTGATTGATGCAGGCGTAGTAGCAATTATCGAACCGGCTTTCTGGTTGGGTCAGCCTCGTACTGGCTTGTCATCATTTAAAGATTATTTTAGCAGCCTGGTTGGTTGGGAAAGATTCCGCTCTTCACAATTTGGTATTAAACATTATTGTACGATTGGACTAAACTCTCGTGAAGCCAATAATGAAGCGTTGGCCGAACAAGTAATGGAAATACTGCCGATTTTTCTCTATAAAGAAGGAGTTGTAGGAGTTGGTGAGATAGGATTTGATGATCAGACATCCGCCGAAGAAAAATATTACCGTCTTCAACTAGAGTTAGCTAAAGAAGCTAGTCTTCCAGTTCAGGTACATACCCCTCATAGGGATAAGAAAAAAGGTACTGAACTAAGCATGTCAATCGCTTTGGAGCATGGAATTGACCCGGGTATGGTTATTATTGACCATAATAATGAAGAAACCGTGGAAAGCGTGCTTGAAAAGGGTTTTTGGGCAGCATTTACGATTTATCCATTTACCAAAATGGGTAATGAACGCATGGTTGAAATTGTAAAAAAATATGGCTCTGAGAGAATTATGGTTAATTCTGCAGCCGACTGGGGTATTAGTGATCCATTAGCTGTGCCAAAAACAGCTGCTTTGATGAAGATCAAGGGGATTTCAGATGAAGATATTCGATTAGTTACTTATCAGAATGCCATTGATGCTTTTGCGCAAAGTGGACAGATTAATGTAGCTGACTTTGAAATACCCATGGAGGTTGACCAGAGTCTGAAATTTAATGGAAATACGGTACTACGTGGTGGACAGATTCCGAGAGTTGAGAAAAACTCAATCATCATTAGTTAAGTCTTACTTATATAGCTTCTTTGGGTAGAATAATAAGTATTTTAATTTTAGTGGTACGGAGCACCGCTAAATAAACAGTAAGGCCTTGAATATAAAACCCTATTTACAACTAACCCGACCTGCAAATATTATAACCGCCATATCTGATATTCTTGCAGGTATTGCTATTGCCGGATTTTCATTTTCTTTAGCACAAATCGATATCTGGAAGGCAGTATTTTTATGTATTTCTACAATTGGCTTGTACGGCGGAGGTATTGTTTTCAATGATATTTTTGATTTAGAATTAGACCGCGTAGAGCGACCGGAAAGAGTTATCCCAAGTGGTAAGGTATCTAAAGAAAATGCCATAGTTTTTGGTACCTCTCTACTAACAATTGGGATAATAGCTGCCTGGTTTAATAGCCCGCTTAGTGCAGGTATTGCATTATTAATAGCTATTTGCGCTCTTCTTTATGACAAAATTGGCAAACATCATAGCTTTTTTGGTCCAATTAATATGGGTCTTTGTCGTGGTGGAAATTTGATACTTGGCATGAGTATTATCGAAAATGCTATTACCGAATGGGGATTAATTAGTATTTTGCCAATATGCTATATTGCAGCAATAACTATGATAAGTCGGGGCGAAGTTCATGGCGGCAATAAGAATACCCTATATTTTGCGGCCTTTCTTTATATATTAGTTAGTAGCTGCCAGCTATACATTTCTTTTACATTAGGTAATATTTTGTTTGCAGTTGCGTTTGTAGCTTTGCATATATACCTGATTTTCAGGCCTTTAATTACTGCTATTACAAATCCAATCGGACCAAATATAGGTAAGGCAGTAAAAGCAGGAGTATTATCGTTGATTGTTATGAATGCAGCTTGGGTAAGCGTTTCCGGCAACATTATTTTTGCTTTAGCTGTGCTTTGTTTATTACCAATTTCTATAAGTTTAGCCAAACTTTTTGCCGTGAC
>CBIHRH010000506.1:0-4410 GCA_966212365.1 uncultured Emticicia sp.
ACCGGTTTTTCTCAAAACCATAATCTGACTGTACAAGGTGGTACAGAAAAAACTAACTACTATTTCTCGGCAGGTTTCTCTGACCAGGATGGTTTCTTAAGAGCTAACAGCTTCCAACGCCGTTCAGGACGCCTTAATCTGGATCATCAGGCTACTAACTGGTTGAAATTATCAACAAATATCAATTTTGCGAATAGCTTGAACAAATCACCTAACAGTGGTTCTTATACTGGTGGTGCATTTGCTACTTCAGGTTTGGGTCGTATCGCTGTTGCGCAGGTTCCTAACTTGCCGGCTTATAACGAAGATGGTACTTATAATATCGAAAACAACACGGTAGGTCGTAGAAATAACCTATTGCCTGCACAGTTCCCTAATGCAGCTGTTTTAAGAGACTTAGATAAAAACACCTCTGAAACTAACCGTATCATTGCCAACTTAGGAGCTGAGGTTAAATTATATGAAGGTTTAACTTTCAAAACTACTTACTCCTGGGACTTCAGAACTATTGAAAACATTCGTTTCTGGAACCCTTACAATGGTGATGGTCAATCTGCACAAGGTGATGCTTACAACCAACAAACCCGTGCAGATAACTGGAACTGGATTAATACCCTGCAATATATGAAGACGTTTGGTGAAAAACACAACCTTTCGTTGGTAGCGGGCTCTGATGTACAAAAGAGAAGAACTACTCAATGGGGTGCTCAACGTCAGGGTTTAGCTGACTTCTTCTTCGAGGATTTTCAGGGCAATTTCGGTACTAACCTTGCCGCCGGAAATGGTATCACTCAAGTAGCATATGAAGCGTATTTAGGTAGCGTAAGCTATAATTTTGCCAATAAATATTTTATCAGTGGTAACTACCGCCGTGATGGCAACTCTGCACTTTCTGCTGAAAACCGTTGGGGTGACTTTGGTGGGGTTTCTGCAGGTTGGACAGTATCCGAAGAAGAATTCTTCAAAAACTTAGGACTTGGCAACAAACTTTCGTCATTACGTTTGAAAGCAAGCTGGGGTAAAGTTGGTAATGGTAACGTAAACAATGCTTACGGTTCATATTCTACTTTTGGTTCAGGTCTTTACGGATCAGCGGCTAGTTTAGCATTCAACCAGGCTGGTAACAGAGATTTGAAATGGGAAACAAGTGAGCAAACTAACATTGGTTTAGATGTCAGCTTCCTTAACGACCGTATCACTTTAGAAGCTAACTGGTATAACAAAAATATCAACAACTTGATTCTGGAAGTACCACAGGCCCCTTCTAAAGGTATTCCTGATAATAAAATCCTTGCAAACGTTGGTTCAATGTATAACAAAGGTTGGGAGTTTGCTATTACTGCTGTACCAGTTAACAAAGGTGGTTTCACCTGGTCAACTAGCCTGAACTTCTCTACCAACAAAAACCTTGTTACTGCTCTGGTTGATGATAATACACCTATCCTTACCAATACTTCTGGTTTGGAAGCTACAAGTATCACTAAAGTTGGTTACTCTGCAGGACAAGTATATGGTGTAGTAACACACGGTGTGAACCCGGCTAACGGTCGTCGTATTTTCGTGACACGTGATGGCAAAGAAGTACAATACCAACACCATGGTGGCCCTAACGCATGGACATTCCTTGATGGAACACCAACAGTTTCTCCATCGTCTCAACAACAAATATTGGGTGGTACAATTCCAACCTGGTATGGTGGTTTCAACAATACCTTGAAATACAAAGGATTTGATTTAGCTTTGAACTTCACATTCTCTGGTGGTAACTATATCTACAATGGTAGCAAAGCAGGTTTAAGAGACCAACGTGTATGGAATAACTCAGTTGATGTACTGCGTTCATGGAAACAAGCTGGTGACATCACTGACGTTCCAAGAGCAGTATATGGTGATAACGTATCAAACGGTTCATCATTCCTTATCTCTGAAAACCTTGAAAAAGGAGACTTCTTACGTTTACAAACAGCCACTTTGGGTTACCGTGTACCAAGCACATTTGGCAAAACCGGTATCTCTTCTCTAAGAGTATATGTTCAGGTTAACAATGCCTTCTTACTTACTAAGTATACTGGTGTTGACCCTGAAATTTCGACTAACGGAGACACTAACACTGCTTCGGGTATCGAACGTAACTCAATCCCTCAAGGAAGACAATTCACAGCTGGTCTTAACTTAAGTTTCTAATTCTTAAATGACATTGATTTTATGAAAATATTAAATAAAAAAATAGGAATCTTATCACTGGCTATGACTATTAGCTTGTCTTCGTGCAACGAAGACTTCCTGAACGCCGTTCCGGAACTAAGCTTGTCGGATGCTACAGTGTTCTCTACTCCGGCTCGTGTTGAGTCACAAGTAATCGGTTTGTATGGTTCAATCAAAAATGGTGCGTTTTTAGGCGGTCGTTATTTGATTTATAACGACATCCGTGCAGAGGAGTTTGTAAACCGTACTACTAACTCGGTAACAGGTTATTCTACTTATCAAGGCAACCAGGACCCGTCAGATACCTATCTCGCAAACTTCTGGACACAAGGTTACCTGACCATCAACAGAGCTAACTTGTTCTTAGAAGGATTAGCAGCTAATCCAAATGCTGTTAGCGCTGCTTTGGCAGGCAACTATACAGGTGAGGCTAAATTTTTAAGAGCACTTACTTATTTTTCATTGGTGCAATTCTTTGCTAAACCTTATGCTTTAGACAATGGTGCATCACCGGGTCTTCCGTTAAGATTAAAAGGTGAAGTTACTTCTGCCAATAACAACCTGGCAAGAAGCACTGTAGCTCAGGTGTATGATCAGATCCTGAAAGATTTGAATGAAGCCGAAGCTGCATTGCCGGATAATTACACGACGCCTTTGTTGCGTACAACGAGAGCACACAAAAACACGGCTATTGCTTTAAAAACCCGTGTATTGTTGGCTAAGAAAGATTATGCCGGTGTAATTGCAGAAGCAAACAAACTGGTTTCTGCTGCTGCTCCTTTCACCTCTCCAAACAGAGTGGCTCATGCATTACAACCTGACGTAGTTTCTGTGTTCAGAGCGCCTTATACTTCGACAGAATCAATTCTGTCTTTTCCTATGGCTGATACGAATGCTCCTGGTACTCAAAACCAGCTGGGTTATTATTTCAACGCGGGTAACGTAGAGTATTTTATTAATACAGGTCCGACTGGTATTTATTCAAATGCACAGTTCAGAGCATCTGATGACCGTAAATCTAAGCTGACAGTACCTACTACTGCCGTGGCAGCGTCACCATCAAGCACTAAATTCAGTGGTGTATCTCCATTCACTGACTTCGTACCAAATATCCGTTATGCTGAGGTATTGTTAAACCTTGCTGAGGCAGAAGCAGAATCTGGTAGCCAGACACGCGCATTAGCTTTATTACAAGCAGTACACAATCGTTCGGATGCTGGTTACGATTTCGGCACATTGGATAAAGCAGGTTTAATCAATGCGATCTTAACTGAAAGACGTATCGAATTATTTGCTGAAGGTTTCAGAACAAACGATATTGTAAGAAGAGCACAACCAATCAATTCTTTCGGTGCTGGTGCCTTGATTCAACCATCAGAAACCAGATATATCTTTGGTATTCCGTTAACAGAGACTCAAGTAAACCCTGGTATCGGTAACTAATATTTCTGTTCTTTCGTATATCTGGAATGGGTTGCCTGAGTTTTCTCAGCAACCCATTCTTTTTGAAACCCGTCTTATTATGAAAAATACTATGAAACAATTCAAAAAAACACTTATTATCATTGCTCTGGCTTGTGGTTCAGCCCATGCTCAGATAGCTGTATCAGGCGATGCCATAGGCGGAACACCTTTGACAGGCCAGTCATACATGAATATAAAAGGCTCACCTTATCTGCTCGAAAACTGGGAGAAAGGGTCTGTCACTTTAGCGTCAGGTAAAAAATTTGAAAATCTTGACCTTAAATATGACCAGGTAATCAATCAGGTTATCTTTCAGGATGCTGATGGAAGTATGAAGGCTTTCAGCCAACCTATTTCGGCTTTCACTATTGGTAAAGATGCTAACGAGCATGAGTTTCAAAGAGGGTTTGACGGCGTTTTCTATGAGAAACTGGTAACCGGTAAAGTAACCTTATGGAAAAAAAACCATAAAACTATTATTGATGAAAAACCTTATGGCTCTGCTAGTGTGCAAAGAAATGTACTGAATAATAATACCTATTATGTAGGAGAGTTAGCTCAACTCACTAAAATCAAAAATGACAAAAAATCGGTTTTAGAGTTATTGTCTGACAAAGCGGAAGACATTGAAGAATATATGAGAAAACAAAAACTCAGCCCTAAAACCGAAAGTGATCTGGTGAGAGTGGTGATGTTTTATAATGGTCTGTAGTTTTATTAAAACCTTTGTTAAGATGAAGG
>CBIHRH010000507.1:0-4399 GCA_966212365.1 uncultured Emticicia sp.
TCTTAAATATAAAAATAAACGGGTTGATTTTGTTGATGCCTTATTTGAAATTATCAACTGGGATAATGTTGCTCAACGCCTTGATGATGCGCTTAAACTGATGAAATAACAAGGGAATGGTATTGTTTTAAAATGAATTTTGGTTGAAAATAAAGTTATGGAGGAGTTCATAATCGCAAAACAAAAAAGGTAGCCCGAACGGACTACCTTTTCATATTGAACTAACTCATTCACTACTATTTCAAAACTAACTCTTCTTGTTCAATATCTTGTGCTCGCTTGGTGGCTTCTTTATAGCCGTTTGACGTAAGCAGATTTTTTTGTTTATAATTTCTATGCCTGTTACCTAATTCTACATCGAAAACGACTGTAGCAGGTTGCGGAGCATTGACATGCGCTTTGTAATTACGGTGATTTTCCAACGGATTGGTTGAGTAATCATTTGAAATCGCAATCTGCGATTGTTGAACCGGCTGTTTCTTCTTGGCCAGAAGCAAGTTTTGCTGCTTATAATTGGCCGGAGGCGAGGCTTTGCTTTGTGCAAAAGCAGTGGTTGTTACCGCAAACGCAGATAACACCACCAAGGTGTGTATGCTAAGTTTCATTTTTTTTCGAATAATTGTTGTTGTACTTCCTATAAAACGCACAGCATATTTGAAAAGTTGCAGGATTTTTCGATATTAATTTTTTTTTAAGGCTAGGTCAGAATGAGAAGTTTTATGATGTTTAGCACCCATTATTCCCCAAAAACGGATATAACCTACTCAAAATATTGCTAATACTAACGGGGGAGTATCAGGTATTTATACTTATCTATAGTAAATGTAAAAATGGATTATAGAAACACCATAATATTTTAAAAGAATTATGACAGTGCAGAAAGCATTAATAGAAACTGTTTCTTATTTTTGAGCCGAAAACATAAGAATACTCAATGATTGAAAAGAAAACTTCTACGCCAGTTTGTGCCGTTTTTGATATTGGTAAAACAAATAAAAAATTATTGGTTTTTGATGAGAATTATCAGGTATTAAAGGAAGAACAAGTACAATTAGAAGAAAGCTTAGACGACGATGGCTATCCGACTGACGACTTGCTTCAACTGACAAACTGGATTAAGAATAGTTTTCAGATGCTCTCTCAAAACCCTAATTTTTCAATCAAAGGTTTAAATTTCTCAGCTTATGGGGCAAGCCTCGTTCATCTGGATGGGAATGGCAAACCGGTAGGAGCCTTATACAATTATCTGAAAAATTTCCCTAAGCCTCTTCATAAGGAGTTTTTAGAAAAATATGGCAAAGGTATTTTCAGAGAAACTGCTTCACCTGACCTGGGTATGCTGAATTCAAGCTTACAGTTATACTTGCTAAAGAAAGAAAAACCGGCAATCTTTCATCAGATACGTCATTCATTGCATTTGCCTCAATATTGTAGCTTTTTATTCACCAATCAGCCTGTATCTGAAATTACTGGTGTCGGGTGCCATACATTATTATGGGATTTTGAAAAGAATAATTATCACGCATGGGTAGAAGCAGAGCATCTGCATTCGATTAGTCAGAAGCCGATGCTAAGCAATAATGTAATTACTGATAGTTCTAAGGGATATCCGATAGGTATTGGAATACATGATAGTTCGTCGGCCTTAGTACCTTATTTGAAATCATTTGACGAAAACTTTATTCTGCTTTCAACTGGTACATGGGCAATTAGTCTGAATCCTTTTAGCGAGGAGCCGCTTACAGATAGCCAGTTAGCAAAAGATTGTTTATGTTATATTAATTACGAGGGCAAACCTGTAAAGGCTTCAAGAATATTTGCAGGTAATGAACACGAGCGGCAAACCAAGCATCTGGCTGATTATTTTAATGTCAAGATAGATTACTTTAAACAAGTGAAGTTTGACCGAGATTTAATTATGTTTTTGCGAAGTAAATATAAACAAGCAACCCCTGAGACAGTTGATGTATTATTAGATTGTCCGTTTGTTGAACGGAATATCAATCTATTTAAATCATACGAAGAGGCCTATCACCAGTTTATGCTTGATCTGGTAGCGCAGCAAATTGCTTCTTTGAGATTAACCATGGGCCGTACGAATGTAAAGAAGATTTTTGTAGATGGCGGATTCTCGAAAAACGAGATTTATATGAACTTACTGGCGGATGCTTTTTTCAATAAGCAAGTCTTTGCTTCAGAAATTGCTCAAGCATCGGCATTAGGAGCGGCCTTGGTTATTCATGAACACTGGAATACACAACCAATTCCGGAGCAAATTATTAGTTTAAAGAGGTATTTTTAATGTGATTAAGTGTACCTCTATCATTTAGCTTTGAAAATGAAAGCATTATCCTTACAAGAAACCGGAAAATTCGTTTACCAATCAATTTCAGAGCCTGAAGCTTTAACAGCTAATGATGCTCTTGTAAAAATCCATCGTATAGGTATATGTGGCACTGATTACCATGCTTATCGTGGTCGTCAGCCATTTTTTACTTATCCACGTGTTTTAGGGCATGAATTAGGTGTTGAAGTAATAGCCATCGGGAACGAAGTAGCTAATATAAAAGTAGGTGATAAATGCTCAGTTGAGCCATATCTGAACTGTGGTAAATGTCAGCCTTGCCGAAATGGTAAAACTAATTGCTGTGAAACTTTACAGGTATTAGGAGTGCATACAGACGGAGGTATGACTGAGTACATGAAGCTACCTGCCAATAAATTATACTCTTCTGCTCGATTAAATTATGAGCAATTGGCTTTGGTAGAAACCTTGGGTATAGGGTGTCATGCCGTAAACAGATCAGGTATTACAAAGGCTGATAAAGTTCTGGTGGTAGGAGCGGGGCCGATA
Source organism: uncultured Emticicia sp. (assembly GCA_966212365.1). GTDB lineage: Bacteria > Bacteroidota > Bacteroidia > Cytophagales > Spirosomataceae > Emticicia. The sequence goes on from CBIHRH010000507.1 coordinate 2,855, forward strand.
GGCCTGGCCTGTTTACAATTCGCCAAAATCAAAGGTGCGAAAGTTGTAATGCTTGATGTCAATGAATCGCGTTTAGCCTTTGCCAAAAATGTAATGCAGGCCGATGCTACTGTAGTTGTTTCGGTTAAAAGTTCAGAAGAGATTAAGGCCCACTGTGAGGGAGATATGCCAACTGCTATTTTTGATGCCACAGGTAATCCAAGCTCGATGATGTCTACTTTTGAGCTAGCCGCATTTGGAGGGAAAATAATCTTCGTTGGGCTTTTTCAGGGAGATATGACATTTTTTGACCCACTTTTTCATCGCCGCGAACTGACCATATTTGCCAGTAGAAATGCATTGCCCGAAGATTTCAATTATATTATTGAACTGATGGAGGCGGGTAAAATAGACACCAATGCCTGGATAACGCATCGTGTTGCTTTCAATGAAGTAGCAGATAGTTTCGAACGCCTGCTTCAATCTGGTAATGAGTTGGTAAAAGCAATAATAACGCTCTAAAACAAATTTTTTAAATAAAAAGTGCTACAGGAATAATAAAGTTTTCAGAAAAGCGTATTAAAATTATATTCTACCAGGAAAAAATGGTAAATTGTAAAAAATTAAGGTCCTAACCTATCGATACCCTTTAATGAAACCCTCCAAATACGCCAGAGTAAAATTCCTGAATAAAGACAAATCTCTTTTCTTTTCTACTCTACGCCACAACGTAGATACCTATTTTCATGATAACCAGATTTGCAAAACAGGAGGGCAACGTATTCTGATTAAAGCGACTTGTATGCTGAGCGTATACCTTGGTTCTTATGTTTTGATTCTGACAGACTATTTTTCCAGCTGGCAAATGCTGGCTTTAGCCGTTTTAATGGGTATAGGTACAGCTGGGGTTGGAATGTCAGTCATGCACGATGCCATTCATGGCTCTTTTTCTAAGCATAAATGGATTAATCAATTGTTTGGTGCATCTCTATATCTTTTGGGGGGCAACGTTTATAACTGGGAGATTCAACACAATAGATTGCACCATACTTATACCAATATTCACGATGTCGACGAAGATATTACAGGTAAGTTTCTTTTGAGACTTTCATGTGGAGATAAATTAAAGGCTATCCATCGTTTTCAGCATATTTATGCTTTCTTTCTGTATAGTTTGATGACAATTTCATTTTTGTGGAAAGATTTCAAAGAGATTTCGCTCTATAATCAGATGTCAAAAACTGGATTGGTGAAGTCGTTTCCTCTAAAAGAAATCGTACTTTTGATTATTGGGAAAGTCGCTTATGTTTTAATCATTGCTGTTCTACCTATGTATCTTCTTGATTTGAGTTTTGGGCAATGGTTGATCGGATTTTTAACTATGCACTGTGTGGCAGGACTAATCTTAAGTACTATTTTTCAATTAGCACATATAGTTGAGGGAGCCAGTCAGCCTTCGCCAGACGAAAAGGGTAATATAGAAAATACATGGGCTATCCATCAATTAAATACAACATCAAACTTTTCCAGTAGAAATTATGCCCTTTCATGGTATATTGGTGGGTT
>CBIHRH010000508.1:0-4398 GCA_966212365.1 uncultured Emticicia sp.
GCCTAAATCATTTAACTGCTTAACAATCACACTTCCAATAAAACCAGCGGCACCCGTAACAATTATCATAAAACTTTCGTAGTGTTATAAAGTTTGCAAATTTAGTACATTCCCAAACGCAAATCCATAGACTTAACTTCGATTAATTTGGACTTTTTAAAGAATGTACACTTAAATAGCATTTATAACAATAGGTTAATACTTTTTTGATGGTAATTTTGTGAACTTTTTGTAACGAGTTCCGTTGTTAAGAGGTCAAAATGAAAATCAACAAAATATTATGATTCATATTACAAGGCGCGAAAGATTTAATGCAGCGCATAGATTGTGGAATGCCACCTGGTCGGAAGAGAAAAACAGAGAGGTTTTTGGTTTGTGTTCGAATATTCATGGTCATAACTGGGAACTGATAGTAACAGTAAAAGGAGAAATAGACCCTAATACTGGTTTTGTGATGGACCTAAAAGCCCTGAGCAAATTGATGAAACAGGAAGTTATAGATAAAGTTGACAATACTTTTCTGAATGAAGATGTAGAATTTCTGAGAGGCAAGTTCCCAAGCACAGAGGTTTTTGCGGTTGAAATCTGGAAGATATTAGCACCTGTTATCAAAAATGAATACAATAGCACTTTACACTGTGTAAAACTGATTGAAACACCTAATCATTACGTTGAGTATTTTGGGGAGTAAAATTGCCTATATAATTTTGTAGATGCAATACATTGCGCTTTCATTGATTAATGAATATCAAGAGTATTCCTGAATTTTTATTCTTGAAATTCTTTTTGTGAGTTAGACAGATCCTTGAAGACGCAATGCATTGTGTCTCCACGAAAACAAATAATCACTAAATTCTTCCAATGAAATATTTCATAATAGCAGGTGAAAGGTCAGGAGATTTGCATGGTTCTAATCTGATTAAGGCGATTAAACAGGCAGACAAAGAGGCGCAAATTCAAGGTTGGGGTGGAGATTATATGGAAGCCTCGGGGGCAAGTATCCTGATGCACTATAGAGATCTGGCTTTTATGGGTTTCTTTGAAGTATTGCAGAATCTTTCAAAAATCCTGGGATTTTTTAAATTGTGTAAGAAACAGATTGAGGAATGTCAACCTGATGCTATTATTCTGATTGATTATGCAGGATTTAATATGCGTATTGCCAAGTGGGCAAAACCCAAAGGCTATAAACTATTTTATTATATTTCACCTAAGGTATGGGCATGGAATCAGAAAAGGGCTTTGAAGTTAAAACAGACCATTGATCGGCTATTTGTGATATTCCCATTTGAGGTCGATTTCTTTAAAAAATACGATTATGAAGTTGAATTTGTGGGCAATCCACTGTTCGATGCTATAGATGCTTTTCAACCCAACCCTGATTTCTTACGCCAGAATAGACTCGAAAATAGCAAAATAATTGCTCTATTACCCGGTAGTAGAAAACAGGAAGTTGAGAAGATGCTTGAACTCATGGTTGCCACTAAAAAGCAATTTCCCGATTATCAGTTCGTTATAGCAGGAGTAGGTAATCTCTCAAAGGAGTTCTACGAACGCTTTTTATCTGACGATATTAGCCTTGTTTTTGACCGGGCTTATGACCTGCTTGGTCATGCCGAAGCAGCCATGGTAACAAGCGGAACAGCTACTTTAGAAACAGCTTTGTTTGGTGTACCGCAGGTAGTTTGTTATAAAACAAGTCCGATTACCTATAGTATAGGCAGTATGGTTATTAAAGTACCTTTTATTTCTTTGGTAAATCTGATTGCTGGGAAAGAAGTAGTGACAGAGTTATTGCAGGCCGACCTGACACCTGATAATATTGCTAAGGAGATTAAAAAAGTATTAAATAACTCAGAAAAAAGGAAGCAGCAAATAGCTGACTACCAAAAGATTAGAGAGATACTTGGAAGTACCGGGGCATCAGCTAAGACAGGCCAGAGGATTGTAGAGATATTAAATAATAGTAAATTGTTAAATAATTAACCGTAAACAAAATTGTCGAAAATGAGATTCAGTAAAGTTTTAATTTCCCTGACTATCAGCAGTTTGATTCTGTTTTCATGTAAAGAAAAAGCAGTTGTAGTAAAATCGAAAACCGAATATCTTGCTGGTACGGTTTCTAAAACCTGGAAAAATACAAAGGCCGAAGCTACCAACTCAGGTGGCCTTAAAGTAGATTTAGTAACTACACAACCTGCTTGTGTTACTGATAATATACTAATTTTTTATCCAAACAATACATACGAGTTTAGAGAAGGTGCTACCAAATGTGGAGCAAATGACCCTGACCTTTTGTTGAAATCGAATTGGAGTTTTCAGGAAAACGATACTAAATTTAAAATTGACAAAATTGTTTTTTTGGGTAGAGAATTAAATAATACTGTATTTGATATTGTTGAGTTGAGCGATAACATTTTTACAGGGCAAACAACCATTGAATTGAACGGTGAAACTTATAAGTTTGTAGCTACTTTTCAACCAGCACAGTAAGGAATATTTGGTCAGTAGAGAATAAATTTAACAAATTTACCCATTGTATCGGTATTAAGGCTAAATTTGCGAACAAATATTTCTTAACTGGTGTTAGGTTGAATAGAGCAGATGCTTAATCTGCCCATTCATTATTACGCAAAAAGTCTAATATTTCGCTTTTATTCTAAAAGCGTACAAAGAAAAAATACATGAGTAAGGACTTAGAATTATTAGAAGAATTAACAAGCTCTGAATATAAATACGGGTTTTATACAGACATTGAGGCAGATGAGGTTCCGGCAGGATTAGACGAAAGTGTGATCCGTTTGATTTCGGAAAAGAAAAACGAGCCGGGATGGATGTTAGAATGGCGTTTGAATGCTTTCAGAACATGGTTAAACATGACTGAGCCTAAATGGGCAAATATCAAATACCAGCCTGTTGATTTTCAGGGTATCAAATATTATTCTGCACCAAAACAGAAGAAAACTGTTAATAGTCTTGATGAAATTGACCCTGAATTGCGTCGTACTTTCGAACGCTTAGGTATTTCGTTAAAAGAGCAAGAGCGTTTAGCAGGTGTGGAATCAAAACCTTTATCTGGGGTGGCGGTTGATGCTGTGATTGACTCTGTTTCAGTGGCAACAACCTTTAAGGCTGACCTAAAGAAACTAGGAATTATCTTCTGTTCAATGTCAGATGCTATTCAGGAACACCCTGAATTGGTGAAAAAATACTTAGGTTCGGTTGTACCTGTAAAAGATAATTTTTATTCAGCACTGAATGCGGCAGTGTTTTCTGATGGGTCGTTCTGTTATATTCCGAAAGGCGTTCGTTGTCCGATGGAATTGTCGACTTACTTCCGCATCAATGCAGCAGGAACAGGGCAATTTGAGCGTACTTTGATTGTTGCAGACGAAGGTGCCTACGTTAGTTATCTGGAAGGCTGTACAGCGCCACAACGTGATGAGAACCAGTTGCATGCAGCAGTAGTTGAAATTTATGCGCATAAAGATGCGGAGGTGAAATACTCAACTGTACAAAACTGGTATCCGGGAGATAAAGAGGGCAGAGGGGGTATTTATAACTTTGTAACCAAACGTGGTTTGTGTTTTGGTGAGGGTTCTAAGATTTCCTGGACACAAGTAGAAACGGGTTCTGCCATTACCTGGAAATACCCATCGGTTATTCTCCGTGGTGATAATTCAATCGGAGAGTTCTATTCAGTGGCTGTTACCAACAATATGCAACAGGCTGATACCGGGACTAAAATGATCCATATCGGTAAAAATACCAAGAGCCGCATTGTATCAAAAGGTATTTCAGGAGGTAAAAGCCAGAACTCTTACAGAGGTTTGGTGGATATTTCCAAAAGAGCACAGAATGCCCGTAACTTCTCACAATGTGATTCATTACTATTAGGCGATAGATGCGGGGCACATACATTCCCATACATTGAAGTAAATAATTCTTCTGCCACAGTAGAGCACGAGGCAACCACCTCTAAAATTGGTGAGGACCAATTGTTTTATTGTAACCAGAGAGGTATCCCAACAGAGAAAGCAGTAGCTTTGATTGTAAACGGATATGTAAAAGAAGTATTGAACCAATTACCAATGGAATTTGCCGTTGAAGCACAAAAATTATTAGAGATTTCTTTAGAAGGAAGCGTCGGATAATTTTAGAAATAAATTATTTAATGAAAAGACTGCTCAAAAGGCAGTCTTTTTTTGTTAGAGCCTTAGTGAAAGCTTGTTATATACGTATAGAATCAGTAGATTTGGTAAAACCTGAATCTACTGAATATTATGATAAACGACCTCGATATACTTGCCCGCGCTTTACAACAATTAGCAAAGATTGATGAAGATGATTTTAAGCTTGCTGCTCAGTATTGGCAACATAAGAATTATAAGAAAGGAG
>CBIHRH010000509.1:0-4396 GCA_966212365.1 uncultured Emticicia sp.
TTTTTCGTATTACTTTTATGTCCGGGAAAGGCAATAACATTCATTTATTGGCGTGATTTTGTTTTACCTTATTTAAAGTGTAACTTTGACAATTAAAATTTCAACCTACGAATATGTTATTGCTCGGAATTGATATTGGCACCTCTTCTATTAAGGCATCTGTGGTAGATGCTGATACCCAACAAGTGATTGCTTCTGCACAATACCCGGATGTAGAAGCTCCTATCTCCTCACCTTTTGCAGGCTGGGCAGAACAAAGCCCCGAAATGTGGTGGAACAATACCATTGAATCCATTAAGCGGGTAAATGCTTTGGGTAAACAGGAAGCTACCAGATTTGATTCGAAAGAAATTGGTGCCATCGGTATTGCTTATCAGATGCATGGTCTGGTAATGGTAGATAAAGATAAAAAGGTATTGCGCCCTTCAATTATCTGGTGCGATAGCAGAGCCGTGCAGATTGGAGATAAGGCTTTCAGCGAAATGGGAGAAGAATTATGTCTGAATCATTTGTTGAACTCCCCAGGTAATTTTACCGCTTCGAAATTAGCCTGGGTAAAAGCCAACGAACCACAGATTTTTGAGCAATGTGATAAAATTATGCTCCCTGGCGATTACATTGCCATGATGCTGACCGATGAAATCACGACTTCAAATTCAGGTTTATCTGAAGGCATTTTCTGGGATTTTCAGGAGAATACTGTTTCAAAAGATTTGCTCAACTATTATGGTTTCGATGAAAGTATCATACCGGAAATCAGACCTGTATTTAGTGAGCATGGAAAAGTAACCCCTTTGATTGCCGATATTCTAGAAATCAAAGCAGGAACTCCGGTTACTTACAAAGCTGGCGACCAACCGAATAATGCACTTTCGTTAGATGTATTGAATCCGGGTGAAATTGCTGCTACAGCAGGTACGTCTGGTGTGGTTTATGCCGTTAGCGACCAGATTTCTTATGACCCACAATCGCGCATCAATTCATTTGCCCACGTAAATCATAAAATAGATGGAGCAAATCGTGTGGGTATTCTGCTGTGTATCAATGGTACAGGTATCCTGAACCGTTGGGCAAAAGAGAATTTTGGCAAAGACCTTACTTACCCGGATATGAACAAGCAGGCAGAACAAGTAGCTATTGGTAGCAACGGGCTATTAGTAATGCCTTTCGGCAATGGCGCCGAGCGTATGCTTAATAACCGGATTTTAGGCTCATCTTTCCATAATCTTGATTTTAATATACATTCACAAGCACATATTTTCCGCGCATCACAAGAGGGCATTGCCTTTTCATTCAATTATGGATTAGGCATCATGCAAGCCAATGGTGTTGAGCCAAAAGTTATCCGTGCCGGAAAAGCCAATATGTTTTTGAGTGATATTTTCAGCAATGCTTTAGTGAATGTAACCAATACCCCTATCGAATTATATGATACTGATGGGGCCAAAGGTGCAGCACTAGGTGCAGGCTATGGTGTAAGCTATTATAGCACTCCAAAAGAAGCGATGAGCAAATTAATAAAACTGAAAGTAATTGAGCCGAAATCAGCCGATGTGATGGCTTATCAGGAGGCATACGCAAACTGGAAAGTAGTTTTAGAGAAATTGATGCAAGGGTAATTTAAATAATTAGTCTATCTGACGGGCTCAATCAGTATTATATTGGTTGAGCCTGTTTTTTGTTCAGGGTTTATACGATTATTCAATTTGCCACAATGTACACAATGGAACCACAATGTTACACAATATTATTAATGGCAAATAGTGCAACATCGTGTACTTCGTGTACATTGTGGCAATTGATTTTTCAATAATTCTAATCTAAAACAGTAGAAACTTTCAACAGAAACATATTAAAAAAATCCTAAAATATAAGCAAATAACAAAATCTTCAATTCTTTTTCGCTACATTCGCAACAGAATGAATAGTATGTTTGCATACTGATAATGTATTCGTTGTAAAGAATCATTTCTAAAGCAAATATCCGATTTCAGACCAACTATTAACCAAAATCCTGCCTTTCAACACTAAGTCATTTATGAAATTTATTAAGTTTCTTGTAAGTTTAATCTTAGCTGCGGGCTTAACTTACATGCTCAACAATCCTTTAGGGGCATTGCCTGCTCTCGGAAAATTATTCAGCCCATTCGAAGGCTTCTGGCAAAATGGAGGCACTAAGCCTTCTCCTGACGAACTCAAATTAGAAGGTATTAAAGGTGAAGTAAGTGTTATCTTCGACGATAATCGAGTGCCACACGTTTTTGCGCAAAATGAAGACGACCTTTATTTTACACAAGGCTATCTGGTGGCACAAGACCGTTTATGGCAAATGGAATTTTATACATTAGCCGCATCAGGCAGATTGTCGGAAGTAGTGGGAGAAAGGGCCATTGAACTTGACCGTTATAATCGCCGTATGGGTATGGCAGAAACTGCCAAAAAAATTGTTGCCAGATTCAAAAAAGATGATGTGGCATTCAAAGTGCTGACTGCTTATGCAGCTGGAGTAAACGCCTATCTCAAACAATTATCTTATAAAGATTTACCGGTAGAATATAAAATTATAGGCTATCAACCCGAAGAATGGTCACCTTACAAAACCATATTGATGCTGATGAATATGCGTCAGGTATTGAATGGTGGTAGCGAAGATTTCAGAATGAGTAACGTTCTGTCCAAATATGGCCCTGAGGTTGTCAAAGACCTGTTCCCTGATTATCCTATAGTTGAATCTCCGATTATTCCTGTTGGTACCAAATGGGAATTTACACCCGTGCCAGTTCCGGCAATCCCTACTGAAATAGCGGCTAAACCTGCAGATAAAGAGGGGGCAGTCGCTTTTAATATAGCTGCACCTGCTCCAGAGATTGGTAGTAATAACTGGGCAGTTGGCGGTAGTAAATCAGCATCCGGCTTACCTATTCTGGCTAATGACCCTCACTTACAACTCACTTTACCATCTATCTGGTATCAAATGCAGTTGTCGACCCCAACAATGAATGTCTATGGTGCTTGTTTACCTGGTACTCCGGGTGTAACTATCGGTTTCAATAAGGACATTGCCTGGGGTGTAACCAATGTAGGCTCTGATGTGATGGACTTTTATCAGATTAAATTCAAGGATAAAAGTCAGAAAGAATACTGGTACAATGGCGCATGGAAGCCGACTACCCTGGTTATTGAAGAATTTAAAATTAAAGGCAAATCAGAATCTTTGAAAGATACTGTTTATTATACCCACCATGGGCCTGTGCTGTACAACCGCGCAAGCGAAAACAACTATGCCAAGAGTTTTCCTGTAGGACATGCCATGAAATGGGTAGGTCATGAAGAAGATAATACCGATTTGATGGGCTTCTATTACCTGAATCGTGCGAAAAATTATGACGATTACCGCAAGGCACTTACCTATTATAAAGCCCCGGCCCAAAACTTTGTTTTTGCTGATAATCACAACGATATAGCCATCACTCCTAATGGTAAATTGCCATTAAAATGGAAAGAGCAAGGCAAATTTATACTGGATGGCTCGAATCCGGCACATGACTGGCAGGGTTGGATACCTGCAGAACAAAACCCAACGGTGAAAAACCCACCTCGCGGATTTGTAAGTTCGGCCAACCAGTTCTCTACCGACCCTACTTATCCTTATTATTTAGGTTGGAAATTTGCCCCCGCCGAAAGAGGTATTCGTATCAATGAGCGCTTGGAAGCTATGCAAAAAGCAACGATTGATAGCTTACGCTCGGTACAGAATGATAATTTTAACGTAGAAGCGCGTAGAGTTTTACCGGACGTAATGAAAATTCTAGCTGCTGATTCTTCAAATAAAGACAATGCAGCATATCAGGCATTGATTAAATGGAACATGAAAAACGACCCTGATGAAGTGGGACCAACCATTTTTGAAAGATGGGTAAAAGAATTAAGATACTGGGTATGGGAAGACGATTTCGCACTACAAAGTGTTGAAGTTCCTATGAGCCAGCCTACTAGAGACCGTACTTGGGAATTGATTAAAAACCAACCAACTGCCAAATGGTTTGATAATATGAATACCAAAGATAAAGTTGAAACTGTAGAAGATATTGTAAGAGGTAGCTTTAAAGCAACTATTGATTCTTTGACGACTAAACTGGGAACATTAAGTGCTGAAACATGGGCCTGGACAAAGGTAAAAAGCACGGATATTAATCATTTAGGTAGATTACCCGGTTTCGGCAGACAGGATATCCCGAATGGTGGTGGTGGTGGTATAGTCAACGCAACAACCGAAACACACGGACCATCGTGGCGTATGGTGGTGCAATTAGACAAAGAGTGGCCTAAAGCTTATGGACTATATCCGGGAGGACAATCGGGTAATCCGGGAAGCACATATTATGATAATATGGTT
>CBIHRH010000510.1:0-4379 GCA_966212365.1 uncultured Emticicia sp.
TAGGCTTTCAATAGGCTGTCTAACAATAGAAACGGCAGTAGAAAACAGTTCATCGGCTGCTTTTTTAAATTGTCTAACAGATTCATGCTCACATTTAACAAGTTTGACAGGTGTATAAATATATGTATTCCTATCTTTTAAAAGCTGTTCATTGAGCGACTTATCGGCATAGGCTTTATCAGCAAAAATAGCTCTATTAGCGAGTTTAGGCAAAATAGGCTTCAAGGCTGTTAAATCGAACTCAGAGGCACTCGTAAGGCTTATAAATTCAGGTAAAGGTAGTTTTTTAACTCGCCGAAAAGCGACAAAATGTAGCTTAACCCCAAAGTAATAGATGCCTTTTGTCGCATTAAAGGTTTTATCAGCTATTTCGAGAGCTACTTTACCTAGCCTTTTACCCGAGCAAAGCATAATTGGTAAGGAGTCAACTAATGAAACTCTTTCATTAATGGATTCATACTCAATGTCTTTTATTGCTTCCAATTGTTTGGCAATTAATGCCGGTATAGCACTTGATAAATTGTTAAGCCGATGATTAAAGTTAGCATAGGCTGGTAAATTGGGAAACCATGAACGCATGTAACGATTAGCAAAATCCCATATCTCCTTCTTTAAATGCTTATTTTCATATCGTCGACTATAGAAATAGATAGTTAAAAGTTCCTCATCTGTAATTTTTTCATTACTTGGTGAAGAATTATTGCTAAATCGCTGATTATACCAACGAAGTTCATTATTATAGCACTCGCAGAAATAGAGGTACAAGGCTATGAGTTCATACTCTAACATAAGTCTCTTTTTATAGTTTGGTCACCATAAAATTAAGCATTATTTGTCTTGGCGCTATTTCTGCTTTTTTAACCCATTATTCGCATTAGTAATTAGATTACTTGTATTTATGAAAATTTATTAAACACAATATGTATATTGATAGAATTAATTTTATACTAAATTTATTCATGAGTCTATCTACATAATAACTAATAAAAAATAATAAGGGCATCTAATACCCCTTAGAAAACACTTTCTTTGAAGTGACCAAACCTAAAAGAGATGTATTCAAGCGACTTATCAGATGCCGAGTGGCAATTTATCAAAAAAACACTGAATTATACTAACAGGAAGCGGAAACATAGTTTGCGTACTATTTGGAATGCTATCTTGTTTGTAACAAAGTCAGGCTGTCAATGGCGATTATTGCCTAACGACTTTCCTAAATGCCAAATAGTGTATTATTATTTTAGAAAATGGGTCAACTTAGAGGAATTTGATTTATTATTAGAGAAACTCAGGGGCAAAATACGTCTAAAAAAAGGCCAAACTAAAGAGCTTACTGTAGGAGTAATGGATAGTCAAAGTGTAAGCTGGGGTAATAATCGTCCATTAAATGGAATTGATGGGAATAAAAAGGTCAAAGGGATTAAACTATATGTAATAGTTGATACTAATGGTTTTTTAATTGCTGTTATGGTAACAGTAGCCAATACTCACGATAGCCAAGCGGCTATGTTATTAATGAGAGTTTTAAAAGACTTTTTAAGTAGTATCCAAATTATTTTTGCAGATGGCGTTTATAGTGGTGAATTAATTGACCATATAAAGAAAATATTCGGCTATTTTATTAAAATCAGCCTCAGAAAAGACAACAAAAATAAACTCTTTGAGCCAATAGGAAAAAGATGGGTTATTGAGAAAACCGCGCGGCGGACCGTTTTCTCTTGGTTTGATAATGACAGAAGGCTTTGCAGAAATTACTAATTGCTTATGGAAACAGCAGAAGAAATAGTTAAGGTTTCTGCTATAAAACAGTTATTGAATAAAATTTAAACAGGCTCTTAATAAATAATTATTTCCACTAAATATGCAATTAGTTTTTATAATATTAAGTCTTTTAGGAGTTATTTATATTTTTATAAAGAAGAGGCAATTTGATTTTTTTTCAATTTCATTCTTGTCTGCTGTAGTCTATTTCGTGCCGGGTTTTGTAGGGAAAGTTATGAATCCTTACGCATATACCAAATTAGATACACCTATATCAGATAAAACTATTTTTGTTTTTATATTGGTAGAAATTACAATATTCATAGGGATGATTTTGTACGATTTTTCTGAAAAATCGTTTGAGAAATTTGATATAAAAAAACCTGTATTATTTACATATATTTCTTTTCTTATAAGTTTAATAGCTTTTATAATAATGTATCTAAAATTCGGGAATATAATTTTCAGTTTTGGCACATATAACAAAAAAGAAGTTTTAGAGCTTATGGCTGGAGATAGGTGGAGTCTTCTCTGGATATACTCTGCAAGTTTTTGCTTATTATCCGCATGGCATGATAAATCAAAGATATTTATTACTCTGTCAATACTTATGTTTTGCATACACTTACTCATTGGTCATAGATCTAATGCCGCCTTTATTTTTATTACTGTTACCACTATTTTTCTGAGTAATATGACTAAAAATAAAACTCTACTACAATTATTAAGAAAACATGTGCTAAAATTCATTTTATTCCTAGTATCAATAACTTTTTTCTTCTTTATAAAGCTAATTTTGCCATTGATAAAAGTCTTAAATTTTGATCTAATTTCGAAAAATGCTGATAATTCTGATTATTGGATGTTAGCTTTTACTAAGTCTGAACCTTTTTTAATTCAAGCAAACTTGAACAAGGTATTAAACGATAATATAACTACTGATGGCTATCACATATTTGATATAATAAGCGTTTTGATACCTTTTTCTCCAGAAATTGGATTCGATGTCTCAGGTAATACTTTTGGTAAATATTTAAGTCAAGAAATGATATTTCCAGGATTGAGCTATGGAACAGCCAACAATATATGGGCATCGATGTGGTCAGGATACGGGTGGGTAGGGCTCTATATATTTATAGTATTTTTCGTTATTATAACTGTATGGGCATCTAACCTATTAAGAACTACAACAGGATTTCTAAGAGGATTTATAGCTCTATTTTTTACACAGTTTTTCTTTTACATTCATAGAAATGATATATTTACGCAAATTGGACTTCAAAAACGGACTTTAATACTTTTCATTATTTGTTTTATAATTTCATTAATCGCTACACGAATATTAAAAGCTATTTTAAAATAAAATTATATATCTTTAACCGTAGTGCATTTGGATAGGGCATAAAAAAGCTGTTCATATTGACATAAATATCTTATATTTAGGCTTGCCTTTAAAGGTATAATTAGGGAATACTTATAAGTTATAATTAACTAACTATCAATATATTATATAGAAAAACAACCCCGAAAACTGCCAATTTCTTGGAACTTCGGAGTTTTTGTTGTATTTTAAGGTATCTCACGCCATAAAATACAATGCAAAATACACTATTCCCCTTTGATAGCCCAATATTTCCAGAATATCATTCGGGCGGCGTACCGCTTTTCAAGAATTGCACTGAACTTGGTCGTATTTATGATATAATTCCGTGGCAGGAATTGGAGAGACTGCTTCCAAAAAAGAAAAATCCTTCGGGTGCTCCGTCTTACATTCCACGACAAGGATACTTCGGCCTGATGTTTTTAAAGCATTACACAAGCTTAAGCGATGAAAAACTCTTAGTTGCCTTTCAGACTAACTGGGCGTATCAGATGTTCTGTGGATGCCGTTTGGAAGTGGGTGAAGTTATCAGAGACAATGCCTTTGTGAGCCGCATTCGTACGTTTCTATCGAGATATTGTGACATGCCAGAAGTTCAGAATGTTCTGATTAATGCCTGGAAAGAAAAATGGAGAATACGAATGTAATGTTGATGGACGCGACATGTTATGAGGTGCATATTCGTTTCCCTACTGATGTCAAACTTCTGTGGGAAGAACAAATTCCGGTACTATGTAAGCTATCAGGAATGAAAATGCCTCGTTCAAAATTCAAAGAACAGAAAATCAAGCAGTCTGTTTTTTCCAAAAGAAGAAAAGTGAGTATTAGTCTTACCAAGAGACGCAGAAAAACACTTTTACAGTTATTAGAAAAAGGAATAGAGATTTATCAGAGACTTTTAAACCAAACCAGAGGTATTTATCTATCCGAACCCATTGCCCAAAGATTTAAAACAATCAAGGAAGTATATCTGCAACAACTTTATCTGATTGAAAACAATGTCACTAAAATCAAGGATAGAATTGTAAGCTTATCTCAACCCCACATAAGACCCATTATCCGAGGCAAAGAGAATAAGCCTCTGGAGTTCGGTATCAAAGTTCACATGATGCAGGTAGATGGTATTAACATTGTTGAACATCACAGCTACAATGCCTTCAATGAAAGCACAAGGCTTAAAGCGGGAATACTTGTTGGTCGTAAGTAGCTGACTATCAATCTACTAAATGAAAAAAGA
>CBIHRH010000511.1:0-4372 GCA_966212365.1 uncultured Emticicia sp.
AAAACTTATTTTGTGAAAAACCTACTACTAATTATGAAGCTGTGGAAAATAGAAAGTTCGGAATCAAGATGGTTCTTTTAAAATTAGGTGGTCATTCATCTCTATCCTGCAATTTTTTCTTTAAAATATGCTATCCCGGCAAGGGCAAAAAAGTTCTTATTTATATTTCTGCTGTGGGATTTTCTAATTGTGAATTAATTGTTTGATGAAGTACGTTGAGCTATGAAAGCCGAAAGTCAGGTCAGTACTTGGGATTTTGCCATTATAATCACGTAAGGATAATCATTCAGTTAGTCAATAGCTAATATTGTATCAATTGGATACAATATTAAACACTTTGAATAATGCTTCCAAATTTTTCTTAGTTTTTTTATATATTAACTAATTGGAGGTTTGTTTTATTATAAGCATTATTGAAAATGTTATAATTTGACAAATATAAAAATTTTATCGGATAAAAGTCAACTATTGGTTTTATTTTAATTTATGGACATAAGATTATATTACGAATAGCTAAAATTACACTATACTAAACCGCTTTTGCAATTCTAAGAAAAAACATATTTTTTTTCAGTGAGATTTTTTCAAATCTGCAGCCAATTTTTCGGCAGCAGCCAATACACGCATCGTATTTTCTCCCCAGATTTTACGTATGTCCTTCTCTGAATAGCCTCTACGTAACAATTCTACGGTCACATTCTTGATTTTGCTCACATCTTCGCAACCTACCACATCGCTTCCGCCGTCCATATCCATACCAATACCTACATGATCAATCCCTGCTATTTGCACTACGTGGTCTATATGATCAACCACTGTTTTCACACTTGGAGCTTCACCCGGGTATTTATATTTTAACTGACGTAATTCGGCATTGATTCGCTTTTTATCTTCTGGTGTAGCATCGGCTTTCATGGCTTGCATACGTAAGGTCCTGATAGAAATCATTACCTCTTCTGAAGGTCTCTTCAGGAAATCAGACACAAAATTGATTTGAATAACCCCTCCTTTTGAAGCCATGAGTTTTATCATATCGTCGGTCATATTTCTTTTCACATCACTCAAAGCCCTGCAAGACGAATGTGAGGCAAATACTGGAGCTTTGCTCAAACGCATGACATCATAAAAAGCTGAATCTGATATATGCGATACATCAACTATAATGCCTAATTTGTTCATTTCGGCTATACATGCTTCTCCAAACTTACTGATTCCACCATGCTCACTACCTTCCGGGTCACCTGATGAATCGCTTATATCATTATTATAAGAGTGAGATAGCGTAATATAACGCAGGCCTAAATCATAATACAATTTCAGATTCGATAAATCGTGCCCAACAGGCCACCCGTTCTCCATACCTATAAATACGCCTAACTTTCCTTTTTTGTGAGCAGCAAATCCTTCCTTCGGTGTAGTAACCAATTCAGCAATATCAGGGTATTTCTTCACGGCATCGTGTATAGACTGAAAAATCTTTAATGCGCTTGCTTTTGCCTCTGCCTCCCCTTCGGGTGTTCGTTTGCCTTGTGCCAGATATACCGCAAAAAACATAGCATCCATCCCACCCTCTTTCATGCGTGGGAAATCTATCTGCGTACCGTCTTCGGCATAATTATGCTTTGCTCCAATATCAAAGCCTGCCATTTCCATCATATTAATAGGCACATCGGCATGAGTATCAACCGTGTAGGCACGCGCATGGATTTTATCAGCTTTTTTCAGAAGGCGTTGTTCTTCTTTGCTTTGTGCAAAAAGTGAGGCCGGTACAAATAGGAGCAGGAATAATTGTTTCATTCAGTTTAGTTTGGTGATGTTAGGCGCTTATTGGAGTTTTCGTCCTTTCCAGATGTATTCATTTTTCCCTTGGGCTACTAATCCGAAGAAGCTTACATAGAAAGGGTAAATGAGTTGTACAAAAGGAATGAGCCAAATTAAACTTTTTTTACGCAAAAAACTAAGAACCAACATTAAAAAAAGAAGCTCAGCCGAAAATTTCAGAGAAACGATAATCAACAGATTTAGTAAATCGATTTGATGAGATAAGTAGAAGATTGCCGCAGCAATCAACGAAAAATTAGCCGAAAAAATAAAAATAGCCAAAGCCGTAGTAACAGGATTATTATAATGTTTCCATTTACTTGCCCATCTTTTACGCTGGTAATAAAATGATTTCAGCGATTCATGTGCCTGAGTTTCTACAATCACTTCCTGACTTTTCAGAAAATGAACCTTATCGGGGAAACGGGCAGCGATTTTATGCATCAGAAATTCGTCGTCGCCCGATGCCAGATTTTCATTGCCGGCAAACCCGCCTACTTCATGAAATACCGATTTCAGATAAGCCAGATTGGCTCCATTACACATATTAGGTTTTCTGATAAACATAGCACATGCCCCCGAACCTATCAGACTACAAAATTCAATAGTTTGTATTTGCTGCCAGATACTTTTCAGGAAATCATCTGCCTCATTTATAAAAGTAACAGGCGAGCTAATGAGATAAGCCTTTTTCTCAGCCTGAAAATGCACAATCGTTTCCAGCCAGTTATCCCCTACCCGACAGTCGCCATCGGTTGTCACAATCAAATCTCCATGCGCCAGTTGAATAGAAGAATTAATAGCTCGTTTCTTTGGTGAAGCATTATTCTCTTCGGGAGATAGTGAATTAATAATGAGTCGTAAGGAAGTTATTTTCTGAAAACTCTTTAGAAGCGCCAAAGTATTATCCGTTGAATCATCATCTGCCACAATCACCTCAAACCGTTCTTTCGGATAACTCTGGTTCTCCAAGTCTTTTAATAGTTTGATGATATTGCCGGCTTCGTTTCGAACGGGAATAATGACTGATATATAAAGTAAAGAGTCATGCCTGGCTTGCTTTTGATAGGGTCTATTACTTAGCCAGATAATCACTAAGGCCACGTTCATAAAGAAATAAACCAGGACGATTGATATGAGAATAATAGCTAACAATAGAAAATAAGGGATTGATAAAGGCTCATTCTGCAAAAGCCTTTAGATTCTTGGTTGAAAACCTCAAAGTTAAAAGAAATAGGCTACCTATAATAACAGGTACTAATACATTAATCAGCCAGATAGTAAAAGTAGCAGTTGTAATCAGTGAAAGCTTTACGCCAAAATATCCGAAATAATAAATGGAAGTAATGGCTCGCACGCTTAAGTCCCCTAGAAAATTAAATGCCGCGCCCAGGGTTTTAGTCAGAAAAACAATACCGATACCTGCCAGTAATACTGTAATAGATAGGTTGACCTGAAACAATTGCAGTATTAATAAAAACTGGATACTGAAAACAATATACCTACCCGAAGCTATCAGAAATATATGGCCAATTTCGGATAAAGTGTATTCCTTTAATACAATCAGGTATTGTCTGATATGTTGAAAGAGTGGCGTTTCTTTATTGAAACTGAGTTTTTGAAGATTGAAGGCTATCCAGAGGCCAATCAATAAAAGCACGAAGAGTAGTTCAACTATAGTAATATGAAATATAAAAGGCTCGGGTTTGGCTATCCAGAGAAAATAACTATAACTAATTGCCCCAAATAATAGAGACACATAGAGTTGCATACCATTGCCTAATAGAATGGCCCCTATGCTTGCCGTACGTTTCCGGGTTTTAAGCATCAGTATTTTTCCGGCATAATCTCCAATCATCAGGGGGGTAAAATTGGCCAGAGCCAACCCTGCCAGTACTCCCTGATAAGCTTCCCAGAAACTGATTTGTTCAACCTTTGCTGCCAATCGTTGCCATTTCCAGGCCTCAAAAGCCCAGTTGACCGGAATCAAAATTAACACTATCCATATATTAACATCGAAAGGAATTTGTTTGAAGTATTGGAAGACTTCATCAATACTTTCTCCTTTTTCTTTCAGCAAAATATACACTGCATACAATACTCCGGCAAAGAGGATATTTTTTAATATCCACAGACTTTGCTCTAAGATTTTTGAGTTAATTTGCATGTATGAATAAGGAGAAAATCATTTTGGGTGTCGACCCCGGTACGAGAATCATGGGATATGGAATTATTTCTGTTGATGGTAATGCCCTTTCCCTGATTCAGTATGGTGTTTTAAAACTCGACAAATATAGCACACATGAGCTGAAACTAAAGAAGATTTATGAAAGAATGACTCAGATCATTGAGGAATATCTACCTGATGAAATGGCGATTGAAGCGCCTTTTTATGGGGTAAATGTGCAATCAATGCTGAAACTGGGCCGTGCGCAAGGAGTAGCCATTGCCGCCGCCTTAAATCGTGATGTGCCTATTATAGAATATCTGCCGAAAACGGTGAAACAATCAGTAACAGGCAATGGAAATGCCAGCAAAGAGCAGGTAGCCT
>CBIHRH010000512.1:0-4363 GCA_966212365.1 uncultured Emticicia sp.
ACTAAAACCTGGAGCGCAGGTGATGATGATAAAGAATGATAGCCTGAAACGTTGGGTTAATGGAACGGTAGGGGTCATCAGTCGTTTAAATGACAGAGAAATATGGGTAGAAATAGACGGGCATAGCTACAAAATGGAACAGGAAACCTGGCAGGATATTACCTACCAGTACGATGCCAAACGCAAAGAAATCAAAGAAAATATACAGGGGACTTTTACTCAATTTCCTATTAAACTAGCCTGGGCTATGACCATCCATAAAAGTCAGGGTAAAACCTTTGATAAAGTAGTAATTGATATTGGCTACGGTGCTTTCAGCCACGGACAAACTTATGTAGCACTAAGCCGTTGCAAAACCTTAGAAGGTATAGTACTCAAAAAAGAAATCCGCCCCAGCGATGTGATTGTGGATGATCGGGTGATTGCTTATTATAAGGGAGAGTAAGAGAGTGGCCGATTATTTATTCCGGAATGACCACAACAACAAATTTCTACACAGAAACCAGAAATTGATAAAGAAGATGGCAAAGTTGATAAGAAAGATATTATCGAAAAAATAAGAGAAGGTCCGGAATTCTATGCTGTTATCACCTGCATTCCTCCAGGAATTCATATTAGAATAAAAGTAGAGAATAAAAACTGAGACAAGCGCCAGTACAATAAAATGAATATTATTAAGCAGCAAAGCCTTTTGCTTTTGCTGAAACTGTTTTCTGACGATAAACACTACATGAAGCCCTTCCAATAATGCGAATGCACTATAAAAACTAATAGTTAATTTCCCCCACTCAAAGGTGTACATGGCCATGGCAAAAATAGCTGCCGAAACGAAAGAGATGATAAAATAACAGATATGGTAGAGGGCTTTGTGGGGCATAGAAACTTGTTTTTACAAACTTAGCAACTTTTATTAAATTCAATAGACATCTGTATTCTTCATTTTCCAAAATATTTTTGGAAAATTGTTATTTATCTAAATTAGGAAAGTTTTTTGATCCGCGTAAATAACAAGTTATCTTAACTCTTGACACTATAAAAACATATTATTAACTTTGCAGCACCATTCGGTTATGTATTAACCAAACTACTACTCTATATAATATATCGTTAAATCACCTATAATTAAGAATTTGCCTTAAAACCAGCACAATGTCAAACCTTAAATTATAGTTTCTTTTAATGAGCACTCATTTTAATCGTAACGAAGCAGTATTGTATGCCTTGCAAAAGTATAAAGTTGCTTATACAAATATTGCAGTTTCTGAAAATCAGAATAATCTTACTATTACTCTTGAAAGAGGAGCGGATCATTCGAATATTCGACAATTTACTTCGCATTTGTCGGCCTTGAATCTGAATTTCAAATCCTCATTTCAATCTCAAACAGGAATAATCAATATTATTGTTTACTGATTTGAACAAAAGGTGTATCTAGTCTGATTTTCTGCCAAATACACCGCTCTTATTAGCGTTGACTATTTTTTCGGACTCGCACCCGTTATCTGCGGGCGATAATTAGAACCGCTATTCATTTGGTTAGTTCCTTTCTGAACACTATTAGCTTCATCCGAACTCTGCAAAGCTGAGTTACGGGCACCTTCTTTTTTCTTTCTTTGCAACGTTGCCATATTGTCTTGCGTATTAGTGTGGACATTAAATTATCTGCTTCTACTATAAAAATATTATGCCAGTCAGTTAACTAACTGCACTGCTAGGGATTCCTTTCTATTTTATCCAGGCTATTGTTTAAATAATTCTTTAGAATCTTGTTGGTGAGTAAAATTTAATATTTCGTCAATTGGCTGATTTTCAGTGTCTTATGAAGAAAATAAAAAAATAATTAATTAATTCTTATTTAGATTAAGTCTAATTATAGTAGCTTTGCAGTGTAATCTAATCTTTTAATAAACTATTACCACCATGTTTAAACGTTTCGGTAAAACACAAATCCTCTTAGCTTCGGTAATTATGGCAGGTGTTTCTTCTTGTAAAGATTCAGAAGAAGTTACTCCACTCCGCACCAAAATTGATTATGCAAACGTAACTCCTACAACTCCTTATAAAAAGCTTTTTGTAAGTGCAACAGGAGATACCACCGTTGATTTAACTTCTGGTAACAATCGTTACAAAATCTATCAGGCATTAAATTATTATTTGGGCGGAGCAGTAAGAGATAGCAAAGCAATAGATGCGGCAGTAATGAAAAACATGTATGCTAATACCGGAAATCCTTTCGTAGATGTACCATCTTTGAATATTTCAGGTTCAGTGCTAAATGCCTCGGGTGTACAATTACGCAGCCTTACCGCTTCCTCTAAATCCGCATCAGAAGCCGAAGTTGAACGTGTTAGATTAGAAACTGCTTTTGCTCAAATGGCTGAAGCAAGTAAATCAGTCGGTGTGGCTGCAGCTAAAGGAGTTGCCGGAAAAGCAGGTACTTATTTATTAGATGCTAAAGGAATTGAGATTGCTCAGATTGTACAAAAATCTTTGATTGGTGCTTACCAGATTGACTATATCGGCAACGTATTGTTGAACAAAGGATTAGAAGCTGATAATACCACACTTGTATCAGGTAAAAAATATTCTCAGTTAGAGCATAATTGGGATGAGGCCTATGGTTCATTGACTTTGAATCCTGTTTATCTGGCTAACTCTACAGATGCAACAAGAGGTACTTCTGAGTCTTTCTTAGGTTCTTATATCTGGGAATATAACAAAGCTAACTATGCAAAAATCCATCCGGCATTTGTAAGAGGTCGTGTGGCTATCGTGAACAACGATATGACTGAATTGAAAACTCAGGCTACCTTTATCAGAACAGAAATGGAAAAAGCAATTGCCGCGGCAGCAGTTGGATATTTAGGTAAATGGAAAACAGGTACTACTGATGCTGCCCGTGCACATGCAATGGGCGAAGGTCTTGGTTTCATCTACTCATTGCGTTATTGTACTATCAATGGTGCTGATGCAGCTTTCTCAGAAGCTATTCTGGCAGGTCTTGTAGGTTCAGCCAATGGTTTCTGGGATTTAACTAACGAAAAAGTTAATGCAGCGGCTGATGCCATCAATGCAAAATTCAAATTAGGCAATTAATATTTGTCATATTCTCTTAATAAGTGGATTGATAGCTGAAAGGCTGTCAATCCACTATTTCATTTAAAATCATGACGGCTTATCTAAGGAAAAAGCAAATTTTATTATTGGTATTGACCGCACTTTTATGGGCCTGTGGTAGCGGTGGTGAAACAACCGATCCGCCAATACCCGTAGATGAAGGCAAAGATAGAAAAGTGATACTTACGCATCTGGCGGATAATGTTATTATTCCGGCTTACGGTAATTTCAAAGCAAAACTCGACCTGATGATTACTAAAGGCGATGCTTTTACTGCCAAGCCTGACGCGGCAACCCTGACAGATTTCCGTACAGCATGGGTAGAAGCTTATACCGAATGGCAGAAAGTAGAGTTGTTTGACTTTGGCCCTGCTGAAAGACAAACGCTACGTAATTTCTTTAATATTTATCCTGCCAGCGAAAAAGGCATCAATGATAATATTGCTGACCCGTCAGCTAATCTGGAAGTTCCGGCTTCTTTTGCGCAACAGGGCTTCCCTGCTTTAGATTATCTGTTGAATGGCCTTGGTAGTACAGATGCTACTATTCTTGGTTTTTATACTACTGCCCCGGATGCAGCTAAAAGAATTGCCTATGTAAAACGCCTGACAGGCCGTATGAAAACGCTTTTAGATAAAGTAACAACCGATTGGACAACCTATCGTGAGACTTTTATCAATAAAACAGGGCTTGATATTGGCTCTTCTACTTCGCTGATGGTCAATGGGTTTGTATTGCATTATGAGCGTTTTCTTCGTTCGGGTAAGTTTGGTATTCCATCTGGCGCTATGCTGAATGGGGTAGTATCTCCCGATAAAGTAGAGGCTTTTTATAAAAAAGATATATCTAAAACCCTGGCACAAACAGCGCATCAGGCTGTGATAGATTTCTTTAATGGTAAAAATATCAAAACAGGAGCCGATGGGCCTTCTTTCAAAACTTATCTGGTAGCTTTAGGAGCTAAAGATAGTGCAACAGGTCAGTCATTAGCCGAAATTATTAACAATCAGTTTGCTTCCAGCAAGAGTAAAATGGAGGTTTTGAAGCCCAATCTATATGAGGAAGTTAAAACCAATAATCAGGCGATGATTGCAGTCTATACCGAAATGCAAAAAGCCGTGCGTATGCTTAAAGTTGATATGACCTCAGCCATGAGCATTACGATTACCTATACTGATAATGATGGGGATTGACCCGCGCGGCGTCCGCCCACACCCCAACCCCTCTCCCCAACAATGGGGAGAGG
>CBIHRH010000513.1:0-4358 GCA_966212365.1 uncultured Emticicia sp.
ATATAAAAAAGAACCTCGGTATATGAGTGGACAGTCTCAAATTACCATTAAAGAGATGGCCAGAAAATTCAACTGTGCGCCCTCGACAGTGTCGAGGGCACTGAATGATCACGATGCAATCAAGATTGAGACACGCAAAACCATTCAGGAATACGCAAAAAAAATGAATTATCAACGAAATCAGGTTTCGTTGAGCTTACTCAATAAAAAGACCTATTCATTAGGTGTCATTGTCCCCTCTCTCAAATATAGTAATCTTGAAGCCTCAGTTATTGAAGGTCTGCAATCTGTTTTACAACCCCTGGGGTATTCTATCAGTATATTTATTTCGCAGGAGAGCCACGAAATCGAAGCACAGAATGTAGAGCAATTATTAGCCAGCCGAGTAGATGCTATTTTCCTTTCGGTAAGTCAGGAGACCTATAATCTTGGGTTTTATGGGCATTTTGATAGAATTATCAATGCAAATAAGAGTCTTATCTTTATTGACCGCGATTATGAGGGTTTTAAATCAAGTCGGGTAGTGGTTGATGATTATCAAGGCGCATATATTGCTGTAGAACATCTCATAAAAATGGGTTGTAAAAGAATTGCTCATCTGAAAGGGCCGAATGGCACTTCGGTAGCTGAAAAACGATTGGAGGGATACATCGATGCCCTAAAAAATTATAATATTACAATAGATGAAGACCTGATTCAGACAGCAGGATTCCTGTCTGACAGAGCGATTTTCCCGACTAAAACCTTATTAGATAACCCCAATCGACCAGATGGCATTTTTGCCGTAAATGATCGTGTAGCTATCGGAGCCATTTCGGTGATTCGTTCGGAAGGGTTAAGTGTACCAGGAGATATTGCAGTAGTTGGTTTTGATAATGATCCCTCATCGGCTTACATTACACCATCACTCACTACGATTTCACAACCAAGTTTTGAAATAGGCAGAGAAGCTGCCCAACTTTTTTTGAATACACAGAATGTAGAAAAAGAAGGGGAAGTAAAATTTGAAAAAATTATACTTCCCCCTGAATTATTGATTCGTGAATCTTCTTTAAAGATTCTTTAATATCTTATTCTTCTTAAGACAAAGTCTCTTTAAATAATCTCAAAGTACGCTCCCAAGCCAGTTTTGCAGCTTCCGGGCTATAGCGTGTGGGGGCTGTATCATTATTGAAAGCATGGTTGGCGCCTTCATATACATATAACTCATATTTTGTTCCGGCAGCTTTCAGCGCTGTTTCATAAGCAGGAATGCCTGCGTTTACTCGTTCATCTAAACCGCCATAGTGTAATTGTAGTGCTGCTTTTATTTTAGGCACATCAGCCACATCTGCCTGACGGCCATAATATGCCACTGCGGCATTCAGTTCCGGTGAATTTACTGCCAATTGATTGGCTAATCCCCCACCCCAACAAAAACCAACAACCCCCGTTTTCCCATTACTTTCAGGTCTTGCCCGTACGTAATCCAGGCCTTTCAGAAAATTATTGATATTCTTTTGTGCATCCAATTTAGCAAATAAGCCTCTTGCTTCATCTTCATTGGCTGGTGTACCACCAAAGGGCGATAACGCATCAACTGCTAAAGCTAAGTAACCTGCTTTAGCTACACGCCTTGCCACATCTTTTATATGTGGATTTAAACCTCTGTTTTCATGAATAACAATTACTGACCCAAGCTTTCCTTTAGCATCCTTTGGTTTGGTCAGATAGCCTCGCATAGTTGTGTCATCTCCGGGATAAGTAATACTTTCAATGATTAAATCATCGTCCTCCTCCTTTATGGTTGCCGCATGCGCATAATTAACTTCCAGAAGAGGTAATACAGCCAAAGCCGCAGCGGTGCTTCCGGTAAGTTTGGCTAAACGTTTCATAAATTCCTCACGACTTAAGGGCTTGTGAGTGTACTCGTCAAACAAATTAATAATTTCTTGATTCATAAACGCGTGCTTTAAATTTTTGAAATATTATACTTGTATTTAGAGAATATGTTTGAGGCTATCTTTTATATGCAGTCTTCACAGAAAAGTTATATTTTTTAGTAACAGTTTTTTGCTTTGCCAAAAATACAAAAAAGAAGCTTGTCGCAAAGCAACAAGCCTTTTTATTAACCTAATTTTATATTTAAAATCTTTATCACCTCTTTTAAAATGTTAAGAGAAAGATGATGTATCGAATCGGAAATCTATGAAACGCTGAATAATTTTTTCAGTGTTTTTTTATAAAGACGAAAATCATTTCATTCGGGTTTCACGCTTCACTTCATTTTAACAAGTATTTAATACTTATTAAATAACCTCTCAACCTAAATTTTATTCAAATCAACTAACAAATAATATATGTTCAAACATGTATTATACCATTTGGCATATTTTCTCGACAAGTAAGCACAATTATTATAAAACAGTCGAGTTTTTTCGACAACAAGTCGGTAAAACCCCCTAAACAGTATAAAAGCCCGGTCTTAGATTAATTATATAATTTGTTTATTAGACAATAAGTGCTTACTTCGTTATCATTTTTTCCCTAAACATGGCTATCCAATTTTTTGTTCAGCGTCATCGAATCTTAGTAGTTCACCTGGCATTCTGGTGTTCGTATTTTTCTTTTTTCTTTTATCAGATCAGCTTTCAGAACGGCGACGAAAGCAGCTATATCCGTCTCTTAGCCGATGCCTTAGCCCATGTATCGGTTATAGCGGCTGCCAGTTATATGAATTACTTCTTTTTTCTGCCCCGGTTTCTTAAACACAAAAATATCTGGCGTTATCTTCTTGAATTTATTATTCCCTTTTTCCTATTACATGTTTTTCTGATTTATGTAAAAAGACAGATATATGTAGATAGTGGTGATATACGTCGGATAGAGGTAGTATATAGTAGTAAATTCTTTATCAAAAGCTTTATCAGCGCCATCTTCATTGTGATTTTTGTAGGTATGCTGAAATTTGTTGAAGATTGGTTTGAACTGGAAGCCAGGAAAAAAGAAGTAGAAAACGAAAAACTTATTGCAGAACTCCGATTTTTAAAAGCCCAGATAAACCCTCACTTTTTATTCAATACGCTCAATAATCTATATTCTTTGGCATTTACTAACTCGCCTAATACAACCGAAGTGATTGCCAAACTCTCGAAAATGATGCGTTATATGCTCTACGACTCCAATCATGCAAAAGTGCCTTTAGATAAAGAGATTGAATACATAGAAAACTATATAAGCCTTGAAAAACTTCGGTTGAATCATCAGATACCGATAGATTTTGAAGTAAAAGGCAATACAAATCAGGTTATGATAGTACCTTTGGTACTGATTACTTTCCTTGAAAATGCTTTTAAGCATGGTGTAAATGGTAATGACCCTAATTCGTGGGTAAAAGTGTTATTAAATATTGAAGGAAAAACCTGCACTTATACCGTTGAAAATAGTACTCTGGTTTCAGTGAATGGCAATGCGCGGGAAGGTTCCGGTATAGGTTTGCAAAACCTGAAAAGGCGTCTGGAATTAAGCTATCCCAATGCCTACGAATTAAAAGTAGAAAATAAAAACAGTAAGCATAGTATTCAGTTAAAGTTAGATTTGTGATGAATATGAGGTGTATCATTGTTGATGACGAACCCCTTGCTCGTAATTTACTCGAGCAGTATATACAAAAATTGCCTTATCTGGAACTAGTAAAATCTTTTTCCAATCCACTGGAAGCATTAGATTTCTTGCACGCCAATACTATTGATTTGCTTATTTCTGATATTCAAATGCCTGAACTAACGGGCATCAATTTATTGAAAGTGTTACCTGTAAAGCCTTTAATTATTCTTACTACAGCCTACCCTGAGTATGCCTTAGAGGGTTACGAATTAGATGTGATGGATTACCTCCTGAAGCCCATCACTTTCGAAAGATTCTTACAAGCTATAGAGAAAGCCAAGAGCCGATTGCAGGTTATCAGACAAGCCGCTATTCAGGAAATAGGTCCGGTTAAGCCTTTTATCTTTGTGAAAGATCGCACCAAATTGGTGAAAGTTAAACTAGAAGATATAATCTATGTAGAAGGGTTGAAAGACTATATTATTATCTATACCAAAGACCGAAGGATTGTTCCGCTGCAAACTCTCAAATCTTTTGAAAATCAACTGCCTGCCAATCAGTTTATTCGTATTCATAATTCTTATATCGTTTCTTTTGATGCTATTGAAGCCATTGATAAGGAGAAAGTACAGATTGTGCCCATTACTTACCAGACAGGTACTCCGGCTAAAACTTTTCTGCCAATAAGTGATACTTATCGTAAAGCCTTTAAAGAATTTATCGATAAGAAAACTAATTAACTTTATCTGAAGCTGCTTGTTGATTTATCAGAC
>CBIHRH010000514.1:0-4353 GCA_966212365.1 uncultured Emticicia sp.
CCTATAAGGTAATTAATAAGCAAATATAGAAATACTGATAGTCTGAATAAATGAAGGAATTGAAACCGATGATTTGAACCGAAGCTTTTCGGCTTCAAGTATATTACTTAAGTTTTTTAAGTATTCAGGCGTTTCTTCGTCGTTAGCCATAGAAACCGTGATACCCGAATCATGCTCAATAATTTCTTCGGGTGTGATATGACTGCTTTCTAAGGCATGAAAGACAGTGCTTTTAAATTCTTCGTATGTTTTCATGGTAGGATAATCTAAGTAAAGGGAAATACTGATCACAGAAAGTGATTTATAGGTATTGGGAAAGAGAATTTTAAGGGATTATAATCAACAGGATTATTAGGAGGGGCCGTTAGTCTGTTACAAATGTAAACAATTGTTTAGACTTTTCCTAGGAAAAATGTTAAAAAAATCAACAAAAAGCGAAGCCATACTTATCCAGATTTCTAATTGCGCATTAGGAGGGCTATGTGGATTTTAAAATTGGGATAAAAAAAGCTCCAAATAGTATTTGGAGCTTTCAGTAATTCTAAAAGTTTAATACATCTTAAGCCAAACTAATTTCTTTTGCCAGATAAACATCCTGTACGGCATTGAGTAGTTGAACCCCTTGCTCAAATGGACGCTGGAAAGCCTTGCGGCCTAAGATAAGCCCCATCCCTCCGGCACGTTTATTGATAACAGCTGTTCGGACCGATTCTTCTAAATCTGTTTCTCCTTTTGATTCTCCTCCTGAATTAATCAGACCAATACGACCCATATAACAATTAGCTACCTGATAGCGACATAAGTCAATCGGGTGGTCAGATGATAATTCTGTATACATTTGGGGAGCACTTTTTGAAAAATTGATAGCTGTGAATCCACCATTACTTTCAGGCATTTTTTGTTTAATAATATCTGCCTGAACGGTAACGCCTAAGTGATTAGCCTGTCCTGTAATATCTGCGGCTGTTTCATAATTGATATTGTCTTTTTTGAAGGCGTTATTGCGTGTATAGCACCATAAAATAGTAGCCATGCCTAATTCATGGGCTTTTTCAAAGGCTTTGGCTACCTCTACAATCTGACGATTTGAGCCCTCTGACCCAAAATAGATGGTTGCGCCAACGGCAACTGCACCTAAATTCCACGCATCTTCTACTGCTCCAAACATTATCTGCTCATATTTGGTCGGATAAGTCAGTAACTCGTTATGATTGAGTTTCACCACAAACGGAATCTTATGGGCATATTTACGAGCCACAATGGCCAGATTGCCAAAGGTTGTGGCAACGGCATTACAACCACCCTCTATAGCGAGCTTTACGATATTTTCAGGGTCGAAATATATTGGATTCTTTGCAAATGATGCTCCGGCAGTATGTTCAATACCCTGGTCAATGGGTAAAATAGACAGGAAACCGGTACCAGCCAATCGTCCATGATTGTATAAAGTCGCCAGACTTCTCAACACCTGAATACTTCGGTTGCTTCCTTGAAAAATCTCGTCTAGATAATCTGGCGAAGGTGTATGTAATAGTTTTTTATCAATGGTCTTACAGGTATGTTCCAGCAAGTACCCGGCATCTTTACCCATGTATTTGACAATATTCTGATAGTTCATAGTTCTGTTTTGTTTGATTTTCTTGTAATAGAACAATCTGGATAGGGGATTGTTAGATTAAAAATTGGAAGTGAGTTTAGTGGAGCTTTGAAAGTATAATTACCAGGTATAATAAAACATGGGGCGTTGATTTTCTGAGAGATAGTTATTTGAATAATTTTATCGTTTTCATTTTGATATATTATCAGTAATATTTTATTTTTGTTTAAAGCTATTACAATACAAGGAACTGCTTTTACCTCTACTATCTATTCCATCTGATAAGTGCTTTTCTTGATTTATAATGTCCAATGAATGGATTTCTGATTAGGAACTACTAAAAAGTATTAGCTATGCAAAAAACGATGAATAGTTTGAGAGGAGAGGTAACATTTATGTTAGAGAAGTATGAGCTGCTTCATGAAGAAATTACTCCCAGTGCTACCAGCGATGGAGTAACTATCACGCTTACCCGTAAAAATGATTCCCGCAAGTTTCAGCACTTCATTCATTATCTGAATGCAGAACATATTGGGTACGATGCTTATTTCTGTCCGATTGTTAAGCGTATTAAAGTAAATATCTTCCTTGAATAGGCTATTTTACTTATTATCCTCTCTTTTTATGATTTTCAGTAAGGCTTTTGTTGGTACATTCTACTAAAATCAGCTATCCTCCACTTTTCAATCTTCACTTGTAATAAATAAATTTAAAATATCAGTATCTTGCATGCTTTGAGAGAGGTCAGGGGCTATGAAATAATATAATTAACAGCACCAAGAAAATGGACGATTTCCTGAAAAGTATTGAAAAGAAAATAGTAAAGTTATCTTTTAAACAGCAGGTTTTATTTGCCGTGCTAACCTGTGAAAAACTATTGCCGAATTACAGACAGTTTAGTAGTATTGAAAAATGGGGAGATATTGAGATATTGGAAGAGGCTATTGTGATGATGTACCAATACTTGCAGGATATTGAGTTAAATGATGCAGAGTTAGATGGTATCTATGAAAAGATTGCTGAAATTACCCCAAGTGTAGAGCAATTTAATGGAGATTTGGCATCTTATGCCTTAGATACCTGTTCGGCAGTATCTGATGCAGTAGAGTTCCTTTTAAGTGAAGACCAGAGTTACCTGATAAATATTGTTTCAATAGCTCAGGAAACAATTGATATGTTTGTACAGGAATCAGAAGAATTAGACCCGACAGACGAAGATTTAGAAAATAAGATTGCGCAGAGTGTTTTTGTAAAAAGAGAATATAAACGCCAGCACGATATTCTGCGTAAATTGTTAGGTGCAGAGATTGATTTACCTTTCATATCTGCCATGAGAGAGTTTAATAACAATAGCGGCGCTATCATAGAACTTTCGTTAGTCAATTGATTGATTATTTTTGCCTTAGTGCTGTTTCTAAATTTTATAATACAATTTAAAATTCTGACTAATCTTAGCAAAGTATAAATGGTTGTCGTCATTACGGTTGGCTCAATAAAGCAAATTCGAAAATCTGCATCGCAACGGTGAACCGCTCGAAAATCAACAATACCAATGTGTTTAGAATTAAGAAAACATTTTGAGAAAATAACTCCCATAACTGATCAGGAGTTTGAATATATATTGTCGCATTTTGTCAGTAAAAAATTTAAGAAACATCAGTTCTTAATACAGGCAGGCAGCCCTGCACCATTTGATTATTTTGTGATAAAAGGTTTGCTCAAAGCCTATTATATCAATGAAGAGGGTAAGGAACATATCTTACAATTTGCTATGGAAGACTGGTGGGTTTCTGACTATCAGGCTTACTTCAACCAGATGGAAGCTACCCTGAATATTGATTGCATTGAAGAGGTTGAAGTACTTTGTCTATCCTTGCATAATCGTGATAAGCTCTGTGCCGAACTTCATAAAATTGAGCATTTTTTCAGACGAAAGTCAAATTCTGGTTATATAGCCCTACAGCGCCGAATTTTATGCTTACTTAACAATAACGCCAAAGAGCGTTATGAACAATTATTGCAGCAGTATCCTTCCTTATTCCAGAGAGTACCCAAAACTTTAATTGCTTCATATCTGGGTGTTTCGAGAGAAACTCTTAGCCGCCTTTCTGCTTAGTGTGATATATATCACACCAAATCTGTGACATACTTCCTGTGCCACCCCGGGCATTGTTGCCAATTTTGCAATGTAATTCAAACATGCAAGTATGAGAAAATTTATTCAAACAATGTCAGTAATCGCTGTGTTTTTGGTCGGATCAAATCTACTGGCTAATGCGCAGACTAAATCAAAAAGCAACATGAAAAAGAAAATTTTATTTGTGGTTACAAGCCACGACAAAAAAGGTGACACCGGCCAGCCGACCGGATATTATTTAGGTGAAGTTTCACATCCGTGGGAAGTATTGCACGAGGCAGGCTATGAAATAGATTTTGTGAGCCCTAAAGGTGGCAAAGCTCCGGTAGACGGATTTAATTTAGACGATGTTACTAACAGGAAATTTTGGGATAATCAGGAATATCATCATAAAGTAGAACATACTTTGACACCGGCCGAAATAAAACCTGAAAATTATGAGGCCATTTTTTATGCCGGAGGGCACGGAGCCATGTGGGACTTTGCCGATAACAAAGCACTGGCTGATATCGCTACCAAAATTTATGAGCAAAACGGGGTAATAGGCGCAGTTTGTCATGGTCCTGCAGGCTTGGTAAATATCAAATTAAGTAATGGTAAATATCTGGTAGACGGAAAG
>CBIHRH010000515.1:0-4347 GCA_966212365.1 uncultured Emticicia sp.
TATTGGCGATGGGGAATAATGTGAATCAACAAGGTTTTTCGATTGAAGATTATATGAATTTCTCGGGCGGTTTGCAGCGTATGATGGGTGGTGGTGGTCAGTTCCGTGTACAATTCAGCTCTGATAATGACGGAGGCTTGCCATTAAACTTTGGTAACCGTCAGAATGGATTTGTGAGGAACTGGGCGGGGGGGCTTAACTTCAATAATCCTATTAACAAAAAGACAGAGATAAACGGTAGCTATATGTTTAATAATATCAACCAGATTATTGGTAAAGATGTGAACCGTCAGAATTTCCTGCCTAATGGCGATAGCTATACTGCTTTGCAAAAAACATCGCAGAATACAATGAACGATAACCACCGGCTTAATTTCACGCTTGATCAGAAGCTTGATTCAATGAATTCGTTGAAATGGTCGTTTTATATCAATTATAACCATACCAAAGCTAATACATTCAGCAGTAGCCAATCATTGAGTAGTAAGAATATATTAGAAAATGAAGGCGGCCGTAACTATGGAGGTAGTAGTGAGGGACTAAGCCTGAGTAGTAATTTATTGTGGCGTCATAAATTCCATAAGAAAGGGAGAACGCTTTCGACAAACCTTAGTTTTCAGGTAAATAATACAGATAGCAATGGTGATTTAACAGCCCTTAACAAATATTATACAGATGGTGCTTTGACACGCACCGAGAATATTAATCAGAAAAGTACCCAGAAATCAGACCGGATGAATTATGGTTTGACGGCGTCTTATACCGAACCATTGGGCAAACGCAAGTTTTTAGAAGTAAACTATGCCATACAGAAAAACGACTATGTATCTGATGCCCTGGTGAATGATATTAAAGATGGTGTGCCGGTTTATAACAGCCAGTTGAGTAATAAGTTTGAAAGTAGTTTTCTCTACAATCGTCTGGGGGCTAATTTCAGATTGGTGCAGAAGAAATATAATTTCTCTACGGGCGTCAGCTTCCAACATGCTGATCTGAGAGGTAAGCTATTGTTGCTGGATTCTGATATTTCAAGAAGTTTCCAGAATATATTGCCCAATATGCACTTCAACTATGATTTTCAGCAAAGTGAGCATTTGAGAATTGATTACGAAACGAATTTCCAGGAGCCTAATATCACGCAGTTGGCACCTATTACAGATAATCGTGACCCATTGAATATTTATGTGGGTAATCCGAATCTGAAACCGGAATATTCGCATAGACTGGGATTGAATTATAATTCTTTCAATCAGTTGAGTTTTACTAATTTCTTTGCCTCTGCTAACTTAACCTATACCACCAATAAGATTAACAATGCACAGGAAATCAGTCCGACGTTTGTACAGACCTCGCAGCCTATCAACGTAAAGGATGATTATCTGTTAAGCGGAAATCTGAACTATGGTTTCAGAATCAGACCAATTAAGCTGAGGGTAGAATTAGGCGAACGTGTGACAGCGAACAGGGGTATCAACTTTATTAATAAACAGGAAAATCGTACAAAGGGCTTTCAGGCTTCTACCAGCTTAAGATTAAGCTATCAGCAAGATAACTTTGATGCATCAGTTCAAGGGCGTGTCGTCTATAACCAGACGCACTATTCGGTAAACAAACAGATGAATCAGGAATATTTTAATAAGGTCCTGACAACAGATTTGAACTGGACTATCACTAAAAACCTGGTCTTTGCTACTGATTTTGATTACAATATGTATTCGGGTCTTACCGGAGGATTCAATCAGAACATACCTTTATGGGCTATGTCAGTATCGACATTTTTCCTGAAAAACAGACGTGGTGAGTTAAAACTATCAGTAAACGACTTATTGAATCGTAATACAGGTATTAGTCGTACCGCTCAGTTAAACTATGTGCAAGATGAACGCATTACCAGCTTAGGCAGATATTTCTTATTGAGTTTTACTTATTCGCTGAGAGGTATTAATACTAAGCAGAAGGTCGTTATTCGGATTGGGGGGTAGGGGAATCTTATTGAAATTTTATTTACCAGATTTAAGCATTTCACAGAAATGATTTTGATGAATAAGCTAATGAAAAATAATTCAAAGAATAGTTTCAAATTAAATCAATTCAATCAGATTAATCAGGTAAATCAAAGTTCAAGACAATTAATCACTAAATAAATCTTTGTTTGGTATATAATTTAGTTTAGTTTGTTGACAGATTAGGCAGTTGTATTCACAGCTGCTTATCTTTTTTAAATCAAAGAGTATTCTGATATATAAATCTTCTAATTAATCACTCAATCTTTCAAATCATTCAACATCTTAATATACAAATCTTCTACTTTCTTTCTGGCCCAGGGCGTTTTGCGCAGAAAAGTGAGGCTTGATTTAATGCTGGGATTATTGGCAAAACAATTGATACGGACATGGTATTCCATCTGCTCCCAACCATGATAAGCTACCAGTTCGTTTAGAATCATTTCAAGGGTTTTGCCATGAAGCGGATTATTCGGTTGTTCCTGAATCATTTTTTGCCTTTGCTTTTACTTTTTTTGC
Organism: uncultured Emticicia sp.; assembly: GCA_966212365.1. Classification (GTDB taxonomy): domain Bacteria; phylum Bacteroidota; class Bacteroidia; order Cytophagales; family Spirosomataceae; genus Emticicia. The sequence goes on from CBIHRH010000515.1 coordinate 2,523, forward strand.
GTTTCATTTCTTCAAATTGCTCGGCTTCTTTTAGCAAAGCTTTTAAATCTGAGCTGGTTGTATCTTTCGAGAAGTCGATAGTGGCGGCATAATCCAGTTTATCAAGGCCTATTACCTGAATAGGCTTTGTCAGAAAGGTTTCTATTTCGGCTAAAATCGGCTTTTCTTCTGTGCTGCAAAACGAGATGGCATTACCTTTTTGTGTGCCTCTGCCTGTACGGCCTACACGGTGCACATAGTTTTCGGGTACATCTGGCAAATCATAGTTGACTACATAATCTACATTGGCTATATCAATCCCTCTGGCGCTCACGTCAGTAGCAATTAGTAACTTAGCTTCACCTGTTCTGAATTTATTTAATACCTGAAGGCGGTCTTGTTGTTCTTTGTCACCATGCAGGGTTTCAGCCGTTATATTTACACGTTCCATTGCAGCTTTTACCCGTTCAGCGCGCACTTTAGTTCGAACAAAAACGAGTATTTTGCTTTCGGGGTGTTCGTTTACCAAACGCTCCAGAAAGAAGCGCTTATCGTCCATCTCAACATACATAACTGCATGATTGATATTCTTAGACACCTTATCGTTGGGTGAAATCTGTATCCTGATAGCATTATGTACCAGAGAGTAGGCTAATTTCTTGATTTCTTCGTTGATAGTGGCCGAGAAAAACAAAGTCTGGTGTTTACGTGGCAGAAACCGGAGTACATCCTGAATATCTTTAATAAAGCCCAGATCAAGCATATGGTCAGCTTCGTCTAGTATCAGAATTTCTGTATGATTCAATTTTAAATGTCCCTGATTCACCAAATCAAACATACGCCCTGGGGTGGCAACCAATACGTCAATGCCTTTTTCCAATTTCAGAATCTGAGGGTCTTGTTCAACCCCACCGAATAGTGAAAAAGTCTTTACTTTTGTACCCTGACCGAGTTTCTGAAAAACCTCAGTAATCTGAATAGCCAGTTCACGGGTTGGCACCATCACCACACAACGAATGGCATCAGACCGGGAGCTTTTTTTAGCATCATTGATTAAGTGCAATACCGGAATGGCAAAGGCAGCCGTTTTACCCGTACCCGTCTGAGCAATAGCCAGTACATCTTCACCACGCAGGATAGGAGTGATGGATTTATACTGAATATCAGTCGGACGTTTAAAGCCCAGTTTTTCCAGATTCTGCTTAATTTCCGGCGCTATGCGGTAGTCGTCAAATTTCATTTTTTGTTGCGTTTATCGTAGCCTTTGCCAATGCCTCTGAAATGCCCGGTTGCTTTTCCCTGCTGATTAATTTTGACGTTTTTATTAGGTTTAGGCACCTCTTTCTTTTCAGATATACCTACTTCTAGCGTACGCCCCATCAGATCCGTACCATTCAGTTCATGAATTGCATTTCTTACAGCATCTTCATCTGGCATATCCACAAAGCCAAAGCCTTTATTCTGGCGTGTTACTTTGTCTTTTACGATTTTTACTGAGGTTACCTCGCCGTATTTTTCGAATAAAGCTCTTAAATCTTTCTCTTTTAATTTGAAAGGAATGCTCCCCACAAAAATGTCCATTGCCTTGGTGTCTATGATTGAAGGGCAAAATTACGAATTTTATGCGATATTTTGGGGTTAGAGAGAAATACTAAAGGAATATAGAAGCAGATGAGATTAATTTGTGTTTTAGGGATAAAAACTAGAAGGGAAAAAGACATAAAAAATGAGGATGTCAAAAGTCAAGTCGCGCAAAATATTATTTGCTAAGACTAACCCCACACCCTACGCGGTCCGCCCTAAATCCCTCCGCGCGGCGTCCGCTCCCCAACAATGGGGAGCGGAC
>CBIHRH010000516.1:0-4347 GCA_966212365.1 uncultured Emticicia sp.
TCATTAAATGATGCCCGACAATAGTTTGGTTAAATTCTTCACAAGCTCTATTTCTTAGCCGATTGGCAAAGCAAGGCACAAGCAGGCTTTCCACCTCATCTATTCTGAATTTTAATACAATACCTTTGCTGCTATTCAGTATATCGTTATTGAGGTATACCACCAGATTATTATCAGCTAAACCTAGCTGACGGGTATAGGCTTTCCAGTCAGTCACCAGATTCAGCTTTTGTTTGTTTACTTTCTTTTCAATGGCAGCAAAAAAAGCTGCCTGTGATTTTTTATCTTGTTTGATAATATCTCCTTCCTGTAAAAATCTTTTTCCTCTCAAATCATAAATCTCCCAGTCCTGATTTTCCAGACAATAAGCTTTTTCATCCTTACAGTTACCCTCGTGCAGATAAAAACCTAGCAAGTCGTTTTGCAGATGCGTGACTCTGGTAGCTTTATAATAATAATGATACGATTGAAAATCATAACATTCTTTATCTCCCTCACAATTACCGAAGTAGGTCATACCAGATAACCAATCATTCAGAAAATCCTGTGTTTTTTTATCCAGCATTCCACTTAATTGGGCATGAGAAGTTTTCCAGGTGCAGTCTAATTCCTCATCTCTTTGAATCAATAGTACATTTTTAACCGCAATAGCAGCTCTGTTATTTATAAAATTTTCCTTTTCAGGAATTTTGGAGAAATCTACTTGTGCATGACAGTTTCTGGTGACAAAGAAAAGTATGATTAATATAATGATACCTGCAAAAGCACTTGATTCCAGTACAAACGTGATAGATTTCTGAATATATTGATATATGTTTCTATGTAATTTAGGCTTCATAATAGATGATTAATTAGATGAACAAAACTACTGCCCTCTACTCAACTAAAATCTATCCTACCTCATGCCGTCTTATGATTTTCGGCAGGTTTTTCATCCTCAAACAGAATCCTGACTGATGGCGTATACGTATCATCAAATTGTCCGTCGTTGGTAGCCCAGAAGAATGAGACAAGAAAGCCTCCGGCTACCAGAAGCGCTGCTATTACTAAAAATATAATGACTGCCATAACATGAGCCTGTTTAAATCAATTTTTTAAGTTTGGCAAACAGGTAGGTCATCCCTACCGCAAATAATACGACCGATAGTGAACTCAAAGGCATAAAGATAGCTGCCATTACAGGTGATAATTTCCCTGATACTGCCCAACCTATACCAATAAAATTATAGACTAACGATAATATGAAGCTGGCTTTCACAACCCTCAACGCTGTTTTACTAAAGCCCAGAAAATCAGTTAATCGATTGAATTTTGAGGCATCCAATATAGCGTCGCAGGCTGGCGAGAATGCCTGTACATCCTCACTTAGGGCAATGCCTACATTGCTTTGGCGGAGCGCCCCGGCATCGTTTAGCCCATCCCCTATCATTAATACATGATTGCCTGCTTTCTGTTCTCTTTTGATATAATCAAGTTTATCCTGTGGTTTCTGATTAAACAACAGTCGTGACTTATTAAAAAACGGACTCAGGTTTGCTTTTTCTTCATCATTATCGCCCGATACCAGAGCCATTTTAAAACGATTTTGCAGTTGTTTCAAAACCTCCTTCCAGTTTTTCCGGTATTCTGACTTTATGGTAAAGTAGCCTCTGTACTCACGATTTATTTCCACATTTACCTGACTGGCACGAGCACCAGGATTTGGTAATCCTATAAACTCAGCATTACCTAATCTGATAAAGTTACCATCTATTATTCCTTCAATACCCATCCCTTTCACTTCATCATAATAGCTGATATTTCCTTTACCAACACCTAAATACTGGTATATCATTTTACTCAATGGGTGAACCGATTGTGCGGCTAATTGTCCTATCCAGTTTTTCTCCTCTTCGTTCAATTGTCCATCTACAAAATGTAATTGTCCGTTTTTATTTTCGGTGAGTGTTCCTGTCTTGTCAAATACTACCTCGTTTATTTCAGTCATTAGTTGAACAACCATCTGGTTTTTCACAAAAAACTTGTTTCTGCCAAAAATACCCATCGTCGTATTCATCGTAAAAGGCATAGATAGTGTCAATGCACAAGGACAAGCCACCATCAACACCGCAGTCACACTTTTCCAGACCAAATCTGGTTGAACAAAATACCAGTAAATGCCCGTTACCAAAGCAATTAATAATGCGGTGTAAGTAAAATACTTACTAAAGGCATTGGCTAAATCTATCGTAGCTGTTTTCTTTTCCTTTTTAAAGGCATCATTATTCCATAACTCCGTCAGATAACTTTGTGAAACCTGTTTTTGTACAGTCAGATTTATTTTCTCACCAATCAATCTACCTCCGGCATAAATTAACTCTCCCTTTTCTTTTTTGACAGGCTCAGATTCACCAGTTACAAAACTATAATCGATATAGGCTCTATCTGAAAGTAACAATGAGTCAGCCGGAATCAATTCCTGATTATGAATGTCTATAATATCCCCTTTTTGTAGTTCAGATACATTTTTGTAGCCACCTTTAGTTTTCACGGCCAATGGAAAATAAGACTTATAATTACGTTCAAAAGACAGATAATTATAAGTCACCTGTTGTACCCATTTGCCTGTCAATAAAAAGAAGACCAATCCGGCCAGACTATCCCAGTATCCGGCAGAATGATTCACAAAGGTTTCAAAACTACTTCTGACAAACAGAGCGGTAATACCCAAAGCAATTGGAATATCCACACTCAGTATATGAGTTTTGCCTTTAAGATTTTCTTTTATAGAAATAAGGGCCCCACGCAAATAATCAGAAGCACCAAAGAAAAAGACAGGCAGTGAGAGCAAAAAGTTGAGATATAAGAAAAACTGCTGATAGGTTGCATCAACCAGATTGTTGAGATCAAGCTTAAAGTATTCGGGAAAGCTCAGGAGCATTACATTGCCCATACAAAACCCCACCACCCCAATCTGTAATATCAATCTTCTTTGTACTTTATTTTGTTTGGGCTGATGCTCGGCACTTTGCAGGTTTATTAAAGGCTCATATCCCAACGTAGCCAGTAACTCTACAATTGTTTGCAAACTCACCTTTGCAGGATCATAACTTAATGATAATTCTTTACGCAAAAAATTAAGTCTCGCCGTAAATATACCCGCCTGAATCTTATTAAAGTTCTCAAGCAGCCATACACATGAACTACAATGAATAGCCGGAATAAACAGGGTTACTTTATTGATGCCTTCACTCTGAAAATCCAGCAATTGAGCCTGTATTTTTTCATCACCCAGATAATCAAACTTGCCATTAAAACTGGCCGATTTCAGGCTTATACCTGCATGTTGATTCAAATCGTAATACGAACACAGGTTATTATCCTGCAGAATCTCATAAACAGTCTTACAGCCATGACAACAAAAATGTTTGTCTTCCAACACAATCGGGCTGTCTGTACAATCATCACCACAGTGATAACATGCTATTTTAGTTTCGTTGATTGTCATAGCTGTACTGTTTATGGCTTACATATAGTTCAGATCGTTATTTAATTTGAGCTTAATCACGTGTAGTTTATTGAGCAATAAAATGATTGGGTACGTAGGGTCAAACTCGTGCCATTTGATGCCGAAATTCGCCCTACCGCCCAATTTATGGTGATTGTTGTGATAAGATTCTCCCATCATCAGAAAATCGAATGGAAGTAAATTCTTTGCGGTATCGTTCACTTCAAAATTTCTGTAACCATATTTATGGGCAAACCAGTTGATGATTACCCCATGCACCGGCCCCATCAGAAAGTGTACAGGTAATAGCAGATAAACCCACGGATTAGTAGCAAAATAGATATAAAACAAAGTATAAAGCACACCCCAGGCTATTCTGACTGTCCATTTATCGCCCAGGCGCTCCATAAACATCCAGTTGGGTACGCCTTTCTTAAACTTCGGCTCTATATTCGCCTTATCGTTCAGTATATCATTATAATAATTCTTGGTCTTCCACATCATATGAAAGAGGTTATCGGAATAACTTGGTGAATGTGGGTCTTTTTCGGTATCAGCATAAGCATGGTGCAAGCGGTGCATAATACCATAAGCTTTAGGGCTTAAAAATGATGAGCCCTGAGTAACGAAAGTAAGAACATAAAAAAACCTCTCCCAACCTTTCGACATCGTGAACATCTGGTGGGCTGCATAGCGGTGCAGGAAGAAAGTCTGTGAGAATAGTGATAAATACCAGTGGGCCAGGAAAAAGATTAAAATTGCCATTAAAAACGTGTGTTAATTGAAAGCCCAAAATTAGGTTTCAATCAATGGCGCAAGTATGATTAAACCCCAACTGAAAAACTGATATTTATCATAAT
>CBIHRH010000517.1:0-4320 GCA_966212365.1 uncultured Emticicia sp.
TTATGCAATTTTTTAAAGACATCATTCTAAACATAAAATCAGGAAAAACAAAGTACAAGACAAAATAATCACTAATTCGCTCATTCACTAATTAAATATCGCAACCTGTAAACTTAATCTTCAAAAAACTATGAATCGTAGAAATTTTGTACACACTACGGGCTTAACATTGGGTGCCCTAACTTTATCAAGCAAAGAATTATTAGCCACTATGTTTGCGCAGGACCCTTTTAAATTGAAGGATTTGCGCGGTGGTGTAGGCGTTTTTACTGAAAGAGGTGGTACTATTGCCTACTTAATTACTCCTTCAGGCATAGCTGTAGTAGACTCGCAATTCCCTGAGCAATCTACTCACCTGATTGGCGAATTGAAAAAGAAGTCTGATAAGCCTATTCAATTATTGATAAACACCCACCACCATGGCGACCATTCAGGTGGTAATATCTCCTTTAAAGGCATCGCCGAACACGTGGTAGCACATGCTAATTCATTGAAAAACCAGAAGGCATCGGCTGAGAAAGCCAAGACGGAAGACAAACAATTGTATCCTGACATGACCTACACCGATACCTGGAAACAAAAGGTTGGTAAAGAGACCATTAAGGCACATTATTTTGGTGCAGGACATACCAATGGAGATAGTCTGATTCATTTCGAAAACGCTAATATCGTACACATGGGCGATTTACTTTTCAATCGTCGCTACCCATTTGTTGATCGCTCAGCAGGTGCTTCTGTCAAAAGCTGGATTACGGTTTTAGATAAAGCTTTGAAAACTTTCGATAATCAAACCCTGTTTGTATTCGGTCATGCCTTCGACCCAGAGAAGATAACGGGCAATAAAGACGATATCAAAGTATTTCAGGATTATCTTTCCAAGCTTTGGAATTTTGTAGAGGCAGAGGTAAAAGCAGGCAAATCGAAAGACGAAATTTTAAAGGCAACGGCTATTCCTGGCGTAACAGAAATGCAGGGGGATGGTATTGCACGTAGCATACAAGCTACTTATGAAGAGATAACAGGAGCGTAAAATATTCTTAGAATTGCCATAAGGAATACTTAGAAAAGTACAAAAAAGTATGATTTTCAAAATTTTATTCTAAAATATTTGGTTTTAAAAAATGGTTTCGCTTACATTTGTATAGAAATGATTCGCATTTAGCGAATATTCGCAAATAGAGAAATTTATTCATGAGCCAAAATAAAGTCATTATCGTGCCAATTATTCTCCTGCTAAACAAGTAGGTGAAGAAGGACGCGCGACCATAGCTTAGGCCTTCTTCACAGAGTGGAGAAGGCTTTTTTATGAACAAACCCATATATACGACTTAAATACAACACAAAATCACAATGACCGCTCTTAACAAATTCAGCCGAACACTCACGCAAGAAGTAACAAACCCTGCTGCTCAAGCCATGCTTTATGCCATTGGTCTGACAGAAGAGGACATGGCTAAGCCACAAATTGGCATTGCCAGTACAGGTTATGAAGGAAACCCTTGTAATATACATTTGAATGGGCTCTCAGTCCATGTAAAAAAAGGTATTCAGGAAAATGATATGGTGGGGCTGATTTTTAATACTATCGGGGTATCTGATGGGATGACCAACGGAAACGATGGTATGAGTTATTCGTTACCAAGCCGTGATATTATAGCAGATTCAATTGAAGATGTGGTTTCAGCACAATGGTACGATGGTGTGATTGCGGTAGTAGGTTGTGATAAAAATATGCCTGGTGCCATGATGGCGATGGCTCGTTTGAATCGCCCTGCTATCTTGGTTTATGGAGGCACAGTAAAATCAGGACATTATCACGGACAGAAATTAGATATTGTTTCGGCCTTTGAGGCATTAGGTAAAAAGTTTGCCAATAATATTTCTGACGAAGATTATAAAGGAGTCATACAAAACTCAATTCCGGGTCAGGGAGCTTGTGGTGGTATGTACACTGCTAATACGATGGCTTCTTCTATCGAAGCTATGGGCATGAGCTTACCTAACAGCTCTTCTTACCCTGCGACACACGAAGGCAAAAAAGCAGAATGTGTGGCTATCGGTGCAGCCATGAAAAACCTGTTGGAAAAACAAATTCTACCACGTGACATCATGACCCGCAAAGCATTTGAAAATGCCTTGACAATGGTAATGGCATTAGGTGGTTCTACTAATGCAGTATTACATTATTTAGCTATTGCTTCATCAGCAGGCGTTCCCTTCACGCTAGATGATATTCAGGCGATTTCAGACCGTACGCCTTTGATTGGCGACTTGAAACCGTCAGGTAAATACTATATGGAAGATATGTTATCTATCGGTGGTGTTCCGGCTGTTATGAAATACTTGTTAAAAAGCGGTTTGCTTCATGGCGATTGTATGACCATTACGGGTAAAACTATCGCAGAGAATTTAGAAGACGTTGTAGATCTTGATTTCACAGCACAAAGCATTATTAAACCAGTTTCGGACCAAATCAAAGCTACTGGTCACTTACAGATTCTTTACGGTAATCTGGCTGAAACCGGTGCGGTAGCCAAAATCACAGGTAAAGAAGGTGAGAAATTTGAAGGCACAGCCAAAGTATGTGAGCGAGAAGAAGAGGTAATTGAATTTTTGAGCAAGGGCGAAATCAAGCCGGGTCACGTAATCGTGATTCGCAATGAAGGGCCAAAAGGTGGTCCGGGAATGCCTGAAATGTTGAAACCAACCTCGGCTGTTATGGGTGCAGGTCTGGGTAATTCAGTAGCTATGATTACCGACGGCCGTTTCTCAGGCGGTACACATGGTTTCGTAGTAGGCCACGTAACACCTGAAGCATTTGAGGGTGGTACAATAGCCCTGGTAAAAGACGGAGATAAAATTACGATTGATGCAGTTGATAATAAACTAATTCTACATATATCTGACGAGGAATTAGCAGCCCGCAGAGCAGCCTGGCAACCAAAAGAATCACCATTTACAAGAGGTGTTTTAAGAAAATATATCAAGAACGTTAGCTCGGCTAGCGAGGGTTGCGTAACAGACTTATAACCAAAAATCTATGGACAATTTTATAAAGAAATTTGCCCGAAAGTACTTAAATATGGAGGTTCGTCGATTCAATGTTATGAACTCTCCTTTTGCCTTAATCAAACATTTACTGGAATCACATAATGTTGACTTATTGCTTGATGTAGGCGGATTTATCGGGACTTATGGCGAAGAGGCCAGAGAAATGGGATATAAAGGCGAAATCGTATCGTTCGAACCGATTAAAGCCAGTTTTGAACAACTCAAAGCCAAAGCAGATAAAGACCCTAAGTGGGTATGCCATAATATAGGATTCGGAACGAAAAGTGAAGAATTGGCTATCAATATTGCCGGAAATTTTGCAAGTAGTTCATTGTTAGGTATGCACAAAAATCATACAGATTTAGCACCCGATACAGCCTATCAGGCAACCGAAACGATACAGATTAAACGATTAGACGAGGTAATCACACCTAAAATAGCCCAACAATATCAATCGATATACTTAAAAATTGATGTGCAGGGTTATGAATTGAATGTACTGGCGGGAGCTACCGCTCTATTACCTTACATCAAAGTGATTCAGGCTGAGATTTCATTTGTGCCTTTATATGAGCAAGGCCCTTTATATAATGAGGTAATCAGCAAATTAGATGAATTAGGTTTTGAACTCTTTACAATTCTGCCTGAACTGAAAGACCCTAAAAACGGGCGATTGATGCAGGGGGAAGGCATTTTCGTAAAAAAGAAAAACCATTAATAATGGACTTACAACAATCAATGATACTTTAAAAACCATTCTGACATGGGAAATTTATTAGAAGTAGAAGCCAAACAAGAAACGTTTTCTATCAATCTTGAGCAGCCTCAAAAGAAAGATTTTCTTACAGGTGCCCAGGCAATGATGGAGTGTTTGTTAGCCGAAGGAGTAGAAACCATTTTTGGTTATCCCGGTGGCGCTATCATGCCAACTTATGATGCTCTCTATGATTATATTGACCGACTCAATCACATTCTGGTTCGTCATGAGCAAGGAGCAGGGCATGCCGCACAAGGTTATGCACGTGTCAGCGGGCGCACAGGTGTTTGTCTGGTAACTTCCGGCCCGGGAGGTACCAACCTCATTACACCTATTGCCGATGCTATCATTGATTGTACTCCATTGGTTTGTATTGTAGGTCAGGTTAAATCTTCTTTATTAGGTACCGATGCGTTTCAGGAAACAGATATGATAGGTGTTACCACACCTGTTTGTAAATGGAACTATCAGATAACCAGCCCTGACGAAGTACCCGAAATCATGGCAAAGGC
>CBIHRH010000518.1:0-4312 GCA_966212365.1 uncultured Emticicia sp.
CTACGTGCGAAGTGCTCGAACCAGCCTGATATGTACTAGGTGCATATAGCCGTGGTTTTTCATCACCTTTAGCTGCAGAAATAGGACTATTAAAGAACAGATTATTACTGATTAACTGCTGACGTAATGCTGCTGATGGATTAGGGAAAGTGCTTGTATTAAGCAATTGCTGACCTGTACCATTTTCAACAAACTCGTCGAAAATAAAAGGTGAACCTGTATCATATCCCCAGGCTGCCGTAGTTGAAGTAGCCGTCGAGCGGAATGACGACGTAAAACCTAAACCGTGACACAATTCATGCAAAACTACAGAAGCAAAGTCGAACTCATTACGACCCGGAGTGCTTGTACCCAAATACCAGGGAGCTGAACTATTAAACTCTGCTGTAATATCCGGTTCATTTACTGAATTTAATTCTTGTCCGGCTATTTTTTCAGCTAAAGCAATCGGATACCATGTATTAGCCTTTTGCTGACCGGGAAAATTTCTTGTAAAATCGGCAGGACTGGCTTGCCCTAAGATTGTACCAGATACCCCATCACTATCAATCGGATGCCAGATGGCATTGATACGAATAGGTACAGGTGAGGTAATAAGATTAGACCAGATATCTACAGCTAATTGAAAAGCCTTTTGTGCAGCAGGAGAGAACCCATTATAAGTTACAATAAAAGTAGCTTTGGCTGTCGAACGCGCATATTTTCCATTTAGAGCATCTTCTACTTCTTTAGCAGGAGGAATATATGTATTGGCATCTACAAAATTGCCGGGACACACAATCATTTTTCCCTTCATAAACTCAATCTTGTAGGGATTAGTCTTTGCAAGCTCTTGGTGTCGTGGTTTATTAGGTTTCTGGGCAAACACTGACATTACCAGGATAGATAGTAAGCCAGAAAGGTAAATTTTTCTCATAATCTTTAGCGTCAATTCCTGTTTTCGAGGGTCTTAAAAATATACGTAATTCAATGGGCCAAGGTTGCTCTGAATTTTCCTACAAGGTAGAAATTCTAGCGAATATAATAACGTTTTTGTCCGGCTAATATTCGAAATAATCCCGAAAGTATTATTTATCGGTTGAGTTTGCCAAGCAATCAGATTTTCATCAAACTAATTATCATACGCTTAGATAAACTATCAAATTAACAAACCGAAAGCTTATCTTTGCACTATAGACGGAAACTGCGATTTGAACGATGCAAGCATCAAAAGAAATATTATTAAAATATTGGGAGTATAATACTTTCCGACCTTTACAGGAAGATATTATCAATTCTGTATTAGCTGGAAACGATACTTTGGCTATTCTGCCAACCGGGGGAGGGAAATCGATTTGTTTTCAGGTGCCAGCCTTACAAATGGAGGGGGTTTGTATTGTAATTACCCCGTTGATTGCCCTGATGAAAGATCAGGTAGAGCAATTGAAAAGAAGAGGTATTAAAGCGGCTGCTATTTACTCGGGCATGCACCGCACCGAGATAGATTATACATTGGATAATTTTGTTTACGGTGATTATAAATTTCTTTATGTATCGCCTGAGCGATTGCTAACAGAAATCATGCAGGAGCGCACCAAACGCATGAAGGTATGTTTACTTGCCATTGACGAAGCACACTGTATCTCACAATGGGGGTATGATTTCCGTCCACCCTATCTGAAAATTCCGGATTTCAGGAAATTTGCACCCAATGCACCCATGATTGCCCTGACAGCAACAGCTACGAGAGATGTCAAGGCAGATATTCAGCAAAAACTGGGTTTACGCAATATCAAGGTATTTCAACAAAGTTTTGCCCGGCCTAATATCTCCTACTCCGCTTTTTGTGAAGAGAGTAAAGAGCGTAAGTTGTTTGATATTTTACAGAAAGTGCAGGGTTCGGCCATTGTCTATGTAAGAAGCCGTAGAAGAACCAAAGAGATTTCAGACTGGCTCAACCGTAATAAGATAAGTGCTGAGTTTTACCATGCCGGATTGGCTATGAACGACCGTTTTAAAAAACAGGAGGCGTGGATTAAAAATCAGGTAAGGGTAATTGTAGCAACAAATGCCTTTGGCATGGGTATAGACAAACCCGATGTAAGGGTAGTTGTACACCTTGATTTACCTGAAAATTTAGAAGCCTATTATCAGGAATCAGGCCGTGCCGGACGAGATGGTTTAAAATCTTATGCCATCCTACTCTATTTCAAATCTGATTTAACGGATATTTATAAACAGGTAGACCAGAAGTATCCACCCGTCGAAAATCTGAAAAGAATTTATCAGGCATTAGCCAATTATTTTAAACTGGCAGTGGGAGCAGAGAATTTTGAAAGCTACGATTTCGACTTTCAGGAATTTATAGGCACTTTCGGTTTAGTCGCGAACGATACCCATAATGCCTTGAAAAAACTAGAGGATGAGGGTTTGATACAGTTAAGTGATTCTTATTTTAGCCCCTCAAAACTGGTTTTTAAGGTAGATAATCATAGTTTGTATAATTTTCAGATTAAGAACGCTAACTATGACAAGTTTACGAAAATGCTCTTGCGTATGTATGGCGGCCAGCTGTTTACCGACTTCACCACCATTTCTGAGTCTGCTATAGCCCGAAACTACTTTGCTTCTAATCTTGAGGTAGAGAAAATGCTTGAGTATCTGCATGAGGTGGGTATAGCTACCTATCAGAAGCAAAAAAGTGTACCTCAGCTCACGTTTCTGACGGCTCGACAAGATGCCAATTATCTGGCTATTGATAGAGCTGAATACCATCGCAGAAAGTTGAAGGATACTGAAAGGGTTGATTCCGTGGTGCAATTTGCGCAGGAAGAACGCCGATGCAGAATGCAGTTTCTGCAGGAATATTTCGATGAATTTACCGAAGCTACCTGTGGCATTTGCGACAATTGTCTGAAACATAAGAAACGTGAAGTACCCTTTGATATTTATGCCAAGTATAGGCTAAAAATCCTGGAGATTCTACCTGCCAATATCACTCATGTAGTAGGGTATAGTTTCTTTACTAACAAAGACTTTGTAACAGAGGTAATCAGAAAAATGATTGAAAACGAAGAAATATGGTATAGCGAATTAGGCGTTTTACAAAGGAAATAACTTGTGGCGCGAGCCTCCGGCTCGTGGTAATACTAGGAAATTACATTAATTTCACCATCATTACTATTAATAAATTCATGTCAGAATTCACCCATATAGATGCTGCAGGCAACCCCTCAATGGTGGATGTCAGCAAAAAAAGCATCACCAAACGTATAGCCAAAGCACGAAGCATCGTGGTATTAGATCAGGCAATACTGGAAAAATTACAGAACGACGAAATACATACCAAAAAGGGGCCTGTATTTCAGATTGCTATTATTGCCGGAGTAATGGCAGCCAAAAAGACGGGAGATTTAATACCCCTCTGCCACCCTCTTGGTCTGGAAAACTGCCAACTTACTATTGCCATGAATGCAAAAAAAGAAGTAGTAATTGAATGTACAGCCTCGCTTACAGGCAAAACTGGCGTAGAAATGGAAGCTTTGACAGGAGCAAGCATTGCAGCCTTAACTATATATGATATGTGCAAAGCCTTTTCACATAATATCGTTATCAAAGAAACGCGTTTAATTGAAAAATCAGGAGGAAAAAGAGATTTTAAATTGGATACCGAATGAACGGACTGATTCTGATTGGAGGTAAAAGCTCGCGCATGGGTACAGACAAAAGTCTGCTTAATTATCATGGCTTATCACAAAGAGACTATCTGTTTCAGTTACTAAATAAGTTTTGTCCATCCGTTTATTTCTCATCCCGACAAGAACAGGCAATTTCTGAAAATGCCATTATAGATACACTTGCTATTAGTCCAATCAGCGGTATTCTTTCAGCCTTTGAGTATAATCCACAAACACCCTGGTTGGTATTAGCCTGCGATATGCCATTAGTCAATGAAGAAGCCCTTCAACTACTAATCAAGCATCGGAATCCTGAGAAAACGGCAACGGCTTTTTATAATCCCGAAATCAATGCACCTGAGCCACTCATTACTATTTATGAGCCTACAGCTTATCCGTTGCTAATAAAATATATGGAGGCAGGAAATAAAAGCCCTAAGATTTTTCTGCAAAACAATGATGTACAATTGATTGATGTAGAAGAAAAAGGCTTTTTGATGAATGTGAATACAAGAACGGCGTTTGATGATTATCAGGCAAACCCTAAGCCATAACTTATATCAAGGCGTAGCCGATACCCATACTTCTCCATCTTCAAAAATCTCTTTTTTCCAGATAGGCACGGTGTCTTTTAGGGTCTCAATTACAAACTCACA
>CBIHRH010000519.1:0-4292 GCA_966212365.1 uncultured Emticicia sp.
AAAGGAAGGTATTCTCGGTACCTGAGTGGAGTCGAAGGCACGGGCTAGCAAACTATCCACCCCGACCAACCTGTATTCGAATATCACTTTCCAAAACAATAATTGCACTTTAAAAAGAAAAGATGCGCACTATCATAGATTTCTACCAATCGTATCCGATTTTTCTATAACTTTGTTCTCCGATACTGTACTTGAATTGAGTGCAACAAAATAGCAGACAAGACAGATTCTTTAATATTTATCGGAACATATACAATCTTCTTTCAATGACTCATACTCCTTCTGACGCCATTTTACTCCTTGAAGATGGTACTTTTTTCAAAGGTAAAGCTCTGGGAAAAATTGGTACTTCGGCTGGCGAAATCTGTTTCAATACCGGTATGACCGGCTATCAGGAAATTTATACCGACCCGTCTTATTTTGGACAAATCGTTGTTAATACTACTTCGCACATTGGTAATTATGGGGTGGTACTAGATGATGAAGAGGAATCTAAGAGCGTGACAATCAGTGGTATGGTTTGTAATGCTTACGCCAACCATTATTACTCACGTACAACAGCCGATTATTCTTTGCAGGAATATTTTGAACGTGCAGGTATTGTGGGCATCTGCGATGTTGATACACGCCAGATTGTTCGCCATATCCGTGATAAGGGTGTAATGAACTGTATTATCTCTTCTGAGATTCTTGATCCGGAAGATTTAATGGTAGAATTGAAAAAATGCCCGTCGATGGAAGGCCTTGAGCTTTCGTCGGTAGTAAGTACACCTGAGCCTTATACGCTCGGTGCAGAAGATGCAAAATATAAAGTGGCTGTTCTTGACTTCGGTGTAAAGAAAAGCATCCTTAATAACTTCACTCAGAGAGATTGTTACATCAAGGTTTTCAATGCCAAGTCACGCCTTGAAGAAATCAATGAATTTAATCCGGATGGCTTCTTCTTATCAAATGGCCCTGGCGATCCATCGGCGATGCCTTATGCAGTTGAGACCATCAAAGATGTAGTAGAAGAAGGTAAGCCGGTATTCGGTATCTGTTTGGGACATCAACTATTGGCTCTGGCCAGCGGTATTGATACCTACAAAATGAAGAACGGACACCGTGGCTTGAATCACCCGGTTAAAAACCTGATTACAGGTCTTTGCGAGGTGACGTCGCAGAATCATGGTTTTGCTGTAAAACCGGATGAAGTAAGAAATAATGAGAATATCGAACTGACACACGTGAATCTGAATGATAATACCATTGAAGGTATCCGTCGCAAAGATAAACCTGCTTTCTCGGTTCAGTATCACCCGGAAGCCTCACCAGGCCCGCATGATTCAAGATATTTATTTGATGATTTCGTGAAAATGCTTGAGAAATAATACACCCGGGTGTCACTTTACAAGCGAAAAGATAAATTGATAGGACGGTTTTTCAAATCGTCCTATATTTGTGAAAAGAGGGAGATAGATTAGAGAATTTTGATAAATTGATTCATTGTTTTCCGTAGAGATGAAATAATTAATCGTTCGAAAATTTTGGCTAAAGCCCAACGGATTTTAACAATTTTGTAATCCTCCAGCTAAAGCAGGAGGCAATTGAATCAATTGCCCCCATTTTCAAATGGGGTTCAGGAAAGCAATAATCCTTATTGGCTTTAGCCAAATGTTTTAAGAAATGTTCCATACCCCTGAAACCATTCCTATGCAATTATACAGTACCAGACACCAAAGCCCTGAGGTTACTTTAGAAGAAGCCATTTTTCGTGGATTACCCCCTGATAATGGCCTTTATATGCCCACTACTATCCCAAAATTACCTCAATCATTCTGGGATAATATAGAGAATCTTAGTCTACAGGAAATAGCCTTTGAGATTGCAAATGCCTTGATTGGTGATGATGTGCCAGCCGATGATTTAAAAGAACTGGTGAATAAAGCCATAGATTTTCCGGCACCTTTAGTGGAGGTAGAAGATGATACCTGGTGCCTTGAATTATTTCATGGCCCCTCAATGGCATTCAAAGATTTTGGTGCCAGATTCATGGCGGCTTTGATGTCATACTTCCTGCAAAAATCTGAAAAACAAATTCATATTCTGGTAGCTACCTCAGGCGATACGGGAGGGGCGGTAGCACAAGGGTTTTATCAGACACCAAATATTGATGTAACCATCCTTTATCCAAGTGGAAAAGTAAGCGATATCCAGGAAAAACAATTGACTACCCTGGGCCACAACGTAAGTGCGCTGGAAGTTGAGGGTACATTCGATGATTGTCAGAAACTGGTTAAACAAGCATTTTTAGATAAAGAATTAACAGAACAATTCTCTTTAGCTTCGGCCAACTCTATCAATATTGCCCGTTTAATTCCGCAGGCATTTTATTATGTGAACACCTATGCTCAATTGAAGAGAAAGGGTCTGGCTAACGAATTGGTAATATCAGTACCAAGTGGCAACTTTGGTAACCTAAGTGCCGGAATCATCGCCTGGCGCATGGGTATGCCTGTCAAACAGTTTGTAGCAGCTACTAATGTCAATAAAGTAGTACCTGAATATCTTGAATCAGGTATTTATCAACCAATCAGCCCATCATTATCTACTATTTCTAATGCGATGGACGTAGGGAACCCAAGTAATTTCCCTCGCATGCAGGCATTGTTTGATAATGATCTGGCAGCCATGCAAAAAATGCTCACGGGCTACTTCTACTCGGATACTGAAACCCGTAATGCCATGCGTATGGTATATGAGCGCACAGGCTATGTGATGTGTCCGCATACGGCTGTTGCATATTTAGGCCTACAGGATTATATTAAAACCCTTGAAGAACCTGTGACAGGCGTATTCTTATCAACAGCCCATTATGCTAAATTCTTGGATGTAGTAGAAGAGGTAATCGGCGAACAAGCCATTCCCGAAAGATTGTCGGCATTATTGGATAAAGAAAAACAAGCCACCAGAATAAGCACTGATTACGAAGAATTTAAACGAACAATCATAGAGGCTTTTTTAAAAGCCTGATAGAACAAGTCAAATAAATATCAGAAAAAAGCCTTGCTGTATTCTTGCAGCAAGGCTTTTTTATTTAATTTAGCCCATCATTTACAACCTTATTTTATCAGACTCATGATTAACGTAGCCTTAGTAGGTTTTGGACTATCGGGGAGATATCTGCAAGCTCCTTTCTTTGAAGCTAACCCTCATTTCAGATTAAAGACCGTTGTTTGCAATAGTCAGGACCCACGTGCTATTTTTCCGAACGTATTAGTAGCCAAGAATATTGATGAGGTTCTGGCCGACAATGAAATAGATTTGGTAAGTATCTGCACACCAAGCTCAACACACCACGAATTGGCTATCAAAAGTCTGAATGCCAATAAACATATTCTGGTTGAAAAACCTTTTACGTCTACGGTAGCAGAGGCAGAAGAAATCGTTGCGCTGGCTAAGGAAAAGAATAAAGTAGTATACATATTCCAGAACAGACGTTTCGATGGAGATTTCAGAACTGTAAAAAAGGTTGTCGATAGTGATATATTAGGTGAGTTAATCAGTTATGAAGCGCATTATGATAGATACAAACCTGTTTTGAACCCTAAACCGTGGAAAGAAGCTGTTAGCCCTGCCAATGGTATTCTATACGATTTAGGCGCCCATATCATCGACCAGACTATTACACTCTTTGGTGCACCTAAAGGCGTATGGGGAGAAACTTATATTCAACGAAAAGGCTCTGCCATTGATGATGCTTTCGACATCAGACTGGATTATGGCAAACTGAAAGTAACCCTTAAATCAAGTTTATTGGTAAGAGAAGAAGGCCCGAGATATGTGATACATGGCACCAAAGGCTCTTTTGTGAAATATGGTTTAGATGTACAGGAAGATAATCTGAAAGCCGGATTAATGCCGGGCATGGATGGCTTTGGCATAGAATCTAAAGCCAATAGTGGTATCCTGAATGCTGAAATCAACGGAGTATCTTTCAAAGGCCATGTAGACACCGAACCCGGTAACTGGGGGCTATTATTCCAGAATCTCTACGAAGTAATAGCCGAAGGCAAAGATCAATTCATCAAACCAGAGCAGATTATTGAACAAATGAAGATTATTGAGGCGGTGAAGCGGGAGAATTGAGTGAGTGTGTGATTTAGTGAATGAGTGATTAAGTTTTAATTTTACATTCATTTTACAATCTTTTACCAAACTTCTAAGAAAATACAAATGAGAAGATGTTGATTTGGGTATGTCTTTTGAGACACCCAAATCAACATCTTTTATGCTGAAAAACTACCTCAAAA
>CBIHRH010000520.1:0-4259 GCA_966212365.1 uncultured Emticicia sp.
ACTTCTATATTCAATTAGTCTTAAATTATATTTGCTTCAATAGCCGGATAATATGTCTTTCACTTTTCAATCCGCATTGTCGGGCAATCTGGCTTCGGGTTATGTCCGGTTTTTTAATTAATGCTTTTATTTTTTCTTTTCTAATCAAAGTTGTAAAATCATTAACCGAAATGCCTGTCTCTTTCTTGAATACCCTCGTAAAATTCCGGGTGCTCATGCAGGCTATGTCTGCCAAATCTGGCAGAGAAGATTTCTCATGAAGATTTTCCTGCAACCAGTCCTGAACCTTATGTATTCCTGAATGTATATGATTACGGTATTGAAGAAAAATACTTTGCTGGGCATGATTACCCTGCCTACGCATATATATTACCAATTCACGGGCTACCTTATACGCAAAAAACTCGTCTTCTAATTGGCTCACAATATGCAAGGCCAAGTCAATACCAGAGGTTACTCCGGCGCTGGTCAGTATATGGCCGTCTTCTATAAAAAGAATATTCTCAATCACTTCCGTTTTAGGGAAAAGCGTTTGCAATTGTGCTGTTCGTTTCCAATGGGTTGTGCATTTTCGACCATCTAATAATCCGGCTATGGCCAAAACGAATGCACCTGTACAAACTGAGCATAAAATCACCTTCTGACTATACGCCATTTTGAGCCATTCAAAAAGCTCACTCTTTAACCTGAATTCTTCTGATAATAGGTAAGAAGTTTCTGCACCCGGAATAATCAGATAATCGCCTGCATTGAAAGTAATTTCCTGGAAATCTTTTACTTTACTAATAGGTAACAAAGTAGAGGTTTGAACAGAATTTTCGAACGAACAATACTCAATTTCAAGGTCAGAACCATAACATTTGGCTTCGTAGAATACCTGATCTGCCCCAGCTAAATCGAGCAGCTGCATTTCTGGTAATATGAGAAAAACGATTTTTGTAGCCATTGGTGATTCATTTTCTTGCTACAAAATTAGAAGAATAATTAGAATTGAAACAGACAAGATACTGACATTTTGAGCCAACAGATTATTTCACTGTCTGGTTAATCACCTCATAAAAAGTTTGCCTATAACTATCTGAAATGGGAATAAGTATATTATTGATTCGGATACGGTCTTTTTCAATTGAATCTATTTTATCAATAGCTACCATGTACGACTTATGAACCCGACAAACAATGACAGGCGGAATCTCCTGTTCAAAATCTGTAAAAGTCTGCAAAGTCATGATTTTCTTGTTTAGGGTATGGATGCGTCTGTAATCACCCTTGCCTTCAATGAAAAGCATCTCATCAAAGAGTATCTTTTCTAACCTGTACTCGGTCTTAACAAAGATAAATTTCTTGGGTTGAGGTATTTCTGCTTTGGTAAAGAATTCCTGAACTCTGTCTACTGCCTGTACAAACCGTTCGAATGTAAAAGGCTTCAATAGATAGTCTGTTACTTTTAAATCAAAACCCTTAATAGCGTATTCATGATAAGCTGTTGTGAATATAACCTGACTTTTAATATTGGCCGTTTCTAATAAACGGATACCCGAAAAATCACCCAGATTTATATCCAGAAACAATAAATCAACCGATTGGGTTTTCAGAAAAACCAATGCATCAATGGCATTATCAAATGTAGCCAGCAGGTTCAGAAAAGGTAGTTTCTGCACATAGTTGTGTAAGCGTTCGGCGGCTAAAGGTTCGTCTTCTACTATGATGCAACTAATTTTCATGAACATTGATTGCTAATTTTACATTATAAATATCAGCGTTTTTGCTGACTAATAAGACATGATTCTGTGGATACAGCAATTCCAGACGTCTTTTTATTAATTCATTTCCCAAACCACCAAATTCCTGTTCCAGTTCTGATTTAGAATATTTATTCTCACATTCAAATATCAACTGTTTTTTATCAATAACTACCTCTATTCTGATAACATTTTCATTTTTTCTATTATCAGCATGTTTAAACGCATTTTCAATAAAAGGCAGTAGAATCATAGGAGGAATCAGTACATTACCGGCATCGCCTGTTATTTTAAAATCCACAAAATTAGGATTGGCTGTTCTGATTTTCTGCAGGTCAATATATTTTTCTATATATGCCAATTCGCTGGTTAATGATATTCTTTCGTTTCTCGTTTCATAAAGCATAAACCGCATGATGTCTGAAAGCTTATTGAGATACAATGATGCCTTTTCGGCATTTTTGGTAATAAGTACATCAATATTATTAAGCGTATTAAATAAAAAATGCGGGCTTGTCTGGGATTTTATCAATGCCAGTTCCATTTCAGCGTTTTTACGCATCAGCTCTTCTTTCCATTTCAATTCGGCATACCATCTGATGAATCCTTTGGTCAGTAAACCCATCCCGCCATTCAATATGGCTATAATGGCAATAACAATCAGAACGGTCGTGGCCGCAAAAATATTTTCACCAAATACACCCGGCCCAATTCCGTAATAATGCAGAATTGATATAACAGTGCCACAGAACAAACCGATAAGGCCTGATGCAGAGATGCCGGATACAAACAAGAGGAAGATGTTCCGGCGGAGTAAGAATTTATCAAAAAGCAGGCTGTAAAAGGTATAAAAGCCTAATACAGCCGGCAACAGTGCGAAACAAGCAAAGAAAGCTTCAAAACGATAATCGAAAAAAAGTGGTTGTGTTTTCAGTCTTGTACCTATCTGCAACAATAAAAGAATAATAAACAGCAAAAATAAGTACAATATCCAGTACCCGACGTGCAGAGAAACAACAACCATTTTTTTCATATCACCCCTTTTCTTTTTTGTTAATATACAAAAAATAGCCCAACAAAACAGAACCTACAAAATAACCCACTGCCCAATAATGAAAATTAACTCCCGCGGGCACCATCTTCGGTTGTTTTGCTGAAAACATATTATAAGGACAATAAGTATAAGGTACTATATAACCATATTTCCATTGTACGGCAATTAACGAAGCTATCAATAAACCTATGCCAAAACTTAGAGGCACTAAAAAGTTTTTGAATTGCAGGCTGACTAAATATTGAATTGCTACAATGGGTAGACAATCTACAAAGTATAAGCCTGCATTTTTCAATATAGACTCAAAAGGTATTGAACGGTCGTAAAAATCAGTGCTGCCATTAATGATAGCAGGAATTAAGGCTGAAAGATACATGCCAACATGAAAAAGTATAAAAAACTGTAAGAGCATGACGATAATCACTGCAAACTTGCTCCAGTATATAATCGACAAACTTTGTGGTGTAGTGTTGAGTTGTTTCCAGGTATTGTTTCTGAATTCAATCTGTGTTATAAGACTGGTAGCCAAGGCTACACCTAATGGTAAGAGCAGCATTGCCATAAATTGCCAGCATCGGCTTGATAGCACTTCCCAGAACTGTGGGCTTTTAGCTTCGGCTAAAAAATCTGCAGAATAAACAATACCTCTCACCAGAAAGATAAGCGGAATGAAAAATCCACCTACAATTACCAGCCAAAATGCTAAAGTACCTTTCTTTTTAAGCCATTCACTCTGAAAACTATGTATAAAGCTAGTCATAATCAATTGTTGGTTAGGTTCATAAAAATACTTTCAAGGTCATTTTCTACGGCTCTGATACCATATACATCAATGTTATTGGCCACCAAAGTCTGATTAATCTGAGCAATGGCTTGCTTTGATAATTGAGATACCACGATGCGCTCTTTCTCAATCTGTGCTTCAATTTTTTGTTGGCACATCAATTGCAGTGCCGAGGTATTATCGCTGGTATCGAAGTAAATAGTAGAAGCCTGATGCTGGCGTTTCATTAAATCAGTCAAAGAGCTTTCAAAAAGCATTTTGCCTTTGTTAATGATACCTACATCAGTTACCAACTTCTCAATCTCGCCCAATAAATGACTTGAAATGATGATAGTGATGCCGTGCTGTTGATTTAAACGCTTTAATAACTCCCTGATTTCTACAATACCGCTTGGGTCGAGTCCATTAGTAGGTTCATCTAAAATCAATAGAGAAGGACTGTGAAGCAGGGCTACGGCTATACCCAACCGTTGTTTCATACCCAATGAAAACTGACTGGCTTTTTTATTCTTTGTATGGGCTAAGCCTACTAATTCAAGCACTTCGCCAATACGGTTGTCGGGCGATTGATAAATCTTTTGCCATACTTTCAGATTATTGATGGCGGTAAGATGCCCATAGAGTGAGGGGCTTTCAATCAGAGAACCTATTTTATTGAGAATTTCGATACGACTGCTGT
>CBIHRH010000521.1:0-4250 GCA_966212365.1 uncultured Emticicia sp.
TATAGTAGAATTAAAATACTAAATGGAGAAAATGCTTCTTATCAAAAACAAGAATTAAGTAGCAAAGATTTTTATGAAAGAATTAAGGCATGCAAAGATTGTGCAGAAATAGCATATAATAAAAGCTTCTCAAATTGAGAGGGCCTTTCGTTTGACTTGTCCCGAAATAAATTGACTAATTTTAATAAGAAAGCCCAGTTGATAATTTTTATTGGCTGGGCTTTCTTATAATGCGCTTACGATCATTTTTAAATACACCAAAAGAGTGTAGAGACTGGCCTTATGAATATTTCCATACCGACCATCTGGGTAACACGCGTGTAGCCCATAAGGTGAGCGGCACGACACTAGCTAAGACTTTGGAAACTTCTTTTCACCTATGGTGGAATGGGTGAATTGATTAACAAGTATTGTGCAAAGAATGTTGCATCAGGTTTAGTAGGTAAATTAGGATGGGCGTCCAAAATAGCTCACACTTTAACAGGGGTATGGTATAGTGCAACTGATGGTGATTTTGTAGGTAGTTTAGCTAGTAGACTTGGAAATATAGTAGAAGATATAGATGTAAATTATAAATTTTCAGGGGGCAGGCGATATTGATATGTTACATCAAAATTCAATATCGAAGTGAAATCGGGAAAAAACCTAACTTAGCTTAAGCATTGAAGAATTTGGAATATATCAAGAGCCAGGGAAAAGAATATATATAGTATATCCCCAAAGCCAATAAAGCTCAAATATATGATGCTTCAAAAAACGGGATTACTATACTAAGAACAGAAGAAGAATTGAAAATAGCAATAGGAAACAATTAATAAAATGGAAGTTCTATCTTTTTTTTCTACAGATAATGCATTAGATGACAAACTCGATGCTTTTTTATCAGGGTATTTAAAACTTAAATTAAACACTGAATCTGATGGTGCAAAGTATTATATTAATCCGAAGACAGGGAGGAATGAAATATATTTTCACTATATATTAAATGATATCGACCACGAGTTTATTCGGGATTACACGGAATCAGAGCAAGAATATATCAAGCGTTTCTTTAATGGTGACACATTTTATTTTTTTGATATACAATTCCGGGATGAAGTATTTTTGCAAAATTTATTTAAATATTTTAAAGATTACTTAAATATGCAAAATGAATATCGACCGGGTAATATCTTGATAAGTCATCCTCACAAAGGAATAATAGAGCTCAACTAAAACACCAAGGCCATCTGTTAGGTGGCCTTGGTGTTTTAGTTCTCATAAGAGAATATCCTATTCTTCTAAATATTCCAATTTGGCCGCTGTGTCAGGCGTGCCTAGGCTACTCATTAGAATGAAGTGGAGAAATTATAATTTATTTTCAACCCTCCTTGTTTCATACGAGCAGAGAGCCTGGAGTTCGAATCTCTCAGCTTCCACAATGATAATCAAGCACTTATGAGGTTTTTCTTGTAAGTGCTTTTTTTATTTGCACACGGAAAACTGGGGATCAAGTCAAAAACCAATTTAGTCGTAAAAGAGTGGTTACGGTTTCATCCAGTAAGATAGACTCTACTAAATCAATTCCGGCAGACACAATTATTGAGATTATTGGACAAATTATAAGGGTGGGCAACACCAGTTTAGATGTAGAAGTAGAAATCTATAAAGAAGAAATGTACGAAGAGAAACGAGAACAAGCCATCAAAGGTATCTTTACTTTTGTTGCCATTGGTGAAGATAAGCAGCCTGTAGCTGTTTTAAGTTGAAACAATTAAAAGTTATTTTAAACATCTAATTTATTTTTTGTATAGCCTCAGCCTCATTCAATATATAATTAAGTTCTTCACTATTAGTCCTATTTAATCTGAAAATACCTCTGAAAATCCAGATTTCATCGGTAGTGAATTTTTTCTTTTTTTCAGCTTCAATTGAATAATTGATTCGGGGCCGGAGCTGCCACAGAAAAAACAGGAAGCCATAGGGTTTGCTGAAAGGACATATACATTATTGGCCGCATCAACAGGAATCATATAGCCTTTAATTTCCACTTGTTTGTATTCCAGTAGCTGGACTTTATCTCCAAATTCAGGATATAATACATACATCCGTTGTACCTGGCTAAATCTCTTTCGGAAACGCACATCCTCCAAATCTTTCCAGGTAATTTTTACTACAGCTGTCAGCAGAGTGAAACTGGAAAGCGTAAGACAAATGAGGATTAGAAAACTGCTTTTGAAGGAGGCTGAAAAAGCTTTCATTAGATGAATAATTAAAGTTTTCGTATAGGCTCTGTATCTACTAATATATAGTTGAGTTCTTCTATTTTATCTACATTCAATTTTAAAGTTCCCCGAACTATCCATATATCATCCGTTACAAATTTTTTAGATGCTTTTAATTTGAGTTGAATGATTGATTCAGGACCGGAGCCACCGCAGAAAAAACAGGAAGCCATTGGTCTGGCCGAAAGCACAAAAATTTTCTCAGCCGGGTCTACCGGAATGATAAATCCTTTAATATCAATCTCTTTTCCCTCCAATGCTTTCACTTTTGAACCAAATTCAGGATAGAGAAAATACATACCTACAGTTTCATTAAATTTTTGTTTAAACTTCACATCCTGTAAATCTTTCCAGGTAATGTGAATGGTTTCTAAAGGAGGGACAAAACTGCATATAAACAGAAACAAAAAGAGGCAAATGCCGATGCTGAATTGCTTATTAAAATTCCTCATAAAATAATTGTTCACCTTTTACAATAGATTTTTTTAGTATGAAGGAAACAAAAAGTTTTTAGGTATCATCGTTACCACACTCTTGCACTCTTATTGCTGTTTTTTCCCCTTGTTTATTGGTTTATGGGGAAGTACTTCAATTTTAGGGAAGTTATTACAGTTTCAGCCATTTTTCTGGCTTATCCAAGGAGGCGTATTGGGATTTACACTATATGGATATTATTTTAAAAATCCTCAGCCCACTAAAAATCAACGCATCAAGATTACTATTCTCTGGGCATTAGTCTTATACTCTATTGGCAATTATATAATACCACATACAGACTTGTTTAAGTCTGATATTGAGAAACTAAAAATTGAGCAAACCAAAAGAATTTTACAATCAAAAACCGTAAAATCAATTTAGGTATGAAAAAATTAGTCTACTTACTTATTTCGCTGCTCTTCTCCTGCACATCTAAGTCACCAAAAGATAATCATGTCTTAGTAGAAGCGAATAAAATTCATATGGAAGCCTCCGCAATACAGGAAGAGATCAAACCGACCATTGAGCGTTTGGATAGTCTTAAAGCTGTACTGCTCGTTCAGAAAACACCTGTGGCAGACTCATTGGTAAATAATCTTGAAAAAATTAAAACTGACTTTGAGGACTGGGAAAAGAACCTGTTTGAGGTGCCAGGTTTTGAAGATGCGCATGAAGAAGGAGAACATCATCATCATGACCACACACTTGCCCCGGAACTGCCAGCCGATAAAATGCTTGAAGTACAGAAAGAAATCAAAGCCAACATTATAAAAATTAAAAAGGAACTGGAGATTACTACGAATAGAATTAATAGCATACTAAAGCCTTAGTTAGATTGAATCAGGAGTTTATTATTTTGTCATGCTTTGGATCAATTAAAGTGTTTAAACCATTTATAGATGTTTTTTATCAAAAAGCTATTGGTTATATTTACTAATGGCTTTTTTAATAAAATTGACTACATTTTCTATCACCTATTATATGAAATGGCTTATTACTAAACTCGTTACTATTACTTCACTCAGACTTCTATTGAATTTTCCTGGGCTTTAACCTGCTTACTCGCCAATATCACAATAAAAAGAATTATATTTTTCTCAAAATGGCATTTATAAATTTGGGTATTATAAAACTTCAGCCTTTTTCAAGGAAATCTTTATAAGGAATGAGAGTATAATAGTAAAGAGAAAAAGCACAATGATATTGAGAGCTATTGTTGGCAAATATCTTTGATTATGATAGTCAAAGGCTTTCCAGCGAAGAGTTTCAGATTTGCTGACTTCTTTATCTTGTAATAGTCTTTGCAGAATAAATGCAAGATAAGATTCCCGCCACTGGCTTACCTGCTGATTGAAATCCAGATAATGCCTGCTACTTTGACCAGCCAGCAACAGAACAGAGTTTTGCATGAGTATTGCAGGAGATACTATTCCTAAGTTGTATGAAAATTGATTAGCCTTACTAAGTTTATCGGCATGTTCTCCGTATAACGGTGCTAATTTTTCTTCT
>CBIHRH010000522.1:0-4248 GCA_966212365.1 uncultured Emticicia sp.
ACTTATTGGCACATCGGGTAGGAATCGAACCCACATCTTAGGTTTTGGAGACCTAGGTTTTACCATTAAACTACCGATGTGTATAAAATGCTGAGTTGGTTTGGCTAGAATAAGCGACAACAAAAAAGCCGCTTAGTGTACACACCAAGCGGCTTAGAATATCTTGAGAAATGGATATAACTACCTAGCTTGATGCGGACAGAGCCCGTACCAACAACTGATAGTATTATATGCCATTTGATTTTTCATACCACAAAGGTAAACTGCTTTTTATCTTACAAACAAGCTTTTTCTTAAAATTTTCTTAAAATTCAGATTCAGTCTAAATCCCTGATCAGCTTGATATTCATATAAGGTATCCAGACTTTCTCTTTATTCAGTTGCTCCCAGACGCCCGAAATCACGGTATCATTTTCGCTGAACCCGCCCTTGAATAACATTGACTCTCCTTTAAATATCCAGAGGCCATCCATCAAAGTTGCGCTCATAAAACCCGCATTACCCTTATTATCAAAAGATTGCATCGTATAATGATTGACATCCTTATCAAAGCCAATTATCTCTAAAGTCTGTACTTTATCCTCTCCAATGCTTACATCTACTTTGTGTAGCATAAAGAATCCACCCGGAAGCCATTCATAAGTATCTGTTCCTTTTACTTCAATGCCAGCACTGGTGGCGGTTGGTAAAACCAATCCTTCTGTATTCCATCTACCTACAAATTTGTCTAAATGGCTGTGTGCTATTTCTTTATCTTCCATTGTTGTGCGTTTAAATGTATATTCTTGCACTTAACATTTCTATACTGGTCTTTGTTTGAAATAGACACATTTAAAATTCTTTCCTTACATCTTTCCCAATTCATGCACCAGAGTCTCTATTAATATTCTGGCATCTTTGTGTTTGAGTAAGGAGGCCGATTGCCCTGCCCAGAATGATTTGAAATCGGGGTTACTGCTTGATGTAGCCGGATAGGCTTTCAGATGTCCCATAAATTTACCTTGCAGCGGGTATGGTGCCATCAGATGTCCTTTATCTTTTAGTTCTTCTGTTAATCGGTTTTTTAATCCTCTTGATAATCTACCTGTGAAGACCTTTGTCAGGGTGGTGTACTTTGCATCAGGGCCAAATAAGCGTTCTTTATGATCTGCACTAGCGTTTGATTGTGTTGTTGCCAGAAAAGCTGTGCCCATCTGCACGGCGTCAGCGCCTAGTGCTAGGGCCGCTTTGACACCTCTGGCATCAACAATGCCCCCTGCAGCAATCACTGGCACTTTTATAGCATCGGCAACTTGCGGAATCAGTGAAAACAAACCCGTCAATGAATCTTCTGCTGACTTTAAAAACGATACTCTGTGACCACCAGCTTCCATACCTGTGGCAGCTATAGCGTCTACTCCGGCTTTTTCTAGTGCAATGGCTTCATCTACAGTTGTAGCTGTACCCACAGTCTTTATGCCCAGACTACGCAATTTCTCCAAATCATTTTCGGTCGGAATCCCGAATACAAAGCTGAAAACGGCAGGTTTTACTTCAAAAATTGCCTGCAGCTGGTCTTCATATTTTGGACCAAGGTTTTGCGGCCTTTCAGGAATGGGCAAACCCAATTCATCAAAATAAGGCTTGAATATTTCGGTAAGGGTCTGATAATCTTTGTCGTCGAAATCTGAGAGACGGGCATCACGATCATTTACCCATAGATTAAGATTAAATGGTTTGTTGGTTTGCTTGCGGATCGCCAAGCTTGTTTCTACGATCTGCTCCGGTGTATATGGTTGCATACCAAACGAGCCCAAAGCTCCTGCATTTGAAACCGTTGCTGTCAATTCAACAGAGGATAAGCCGCCACCAAATGGTCCTTGGACTATGGGATATTGAATGCCGAACAGATCGGTGAATTTAGTTTGATTCCACATCTTATTATCGTTTTTTGTTGTATCCTTTAGCGTGCTAATATTAGCCCCTAAAGTTGAGATAGACAAGGTTTTTATGGCATTTCTTCTTTTCATAGCGATTATGTATCTGATTGAAACTGCTACAAAGTTCGACCATGAAAAATCCTTGTGCGAGGATGTACCTCAACGATTTTATGTGATATAACTCACATTATTTATAGGATTGATTAAAACGGCTGAGCGTTTCGCGGGTTACTCCCAGATAAGAAGCGATGAGGTGTTTAGGTACTTTCTGAAAAAGTTCGGGATATTGTTGTAGCAATTGGTCGTAACGCTCTTTGGCACTGCTACTTAACAACGAAAGTATTCTTTGTTGCAGCGCTACATTGCGTTTGTTGGTTTTCTTTCTGAAAAAATGCTCAATCTTATGATATCCGGCACAGAGTTTCTCACGGTTAGCATACGATAAACATAATAATTCGCTGGCTTCAATGCAATCGATATTCACAGTTGCGAGTGATTGCCCATAATATGCCTGATAATCGGTTATCCACCAGTTTTGCATACCAAATTGGATGATATGCTCTTTACCGTTGGCATCGGTACTATAAGATTTCAGACAACCATCCAGTATAAAAAAATCATAATCTACTTTTTGTCCCTCCTGCACAACGAACTGATGTTTTTTGAATTTTTTCCTGACAAAATGCGAAAGGATTTGTTCAAATTCAACATCAGTTAGCGGTACAATTTTTTCAATATGTTGCCGGAGTATTTCGCTCATTGACAAGGTTTTGAGCGTAAATATACAAGAAAACCTATTTCTTTATGAGTCTTTTCAGTTCTGCAATCTCGTTTTTCAACAATTCTATTTCTTTTTGCTGTTCCTGAACTGCTTTGATGGCTATTACACCAATACGCGAATAATCCATGGTATAAAACTGCTCGCCTTTATCGTTGGTATTATCATAAACAATTTCCGGAAAATACTTCAGTGCATCCTGTGCCATCAATCCTATTTCGGTTTTATTTGAGTTCAGGCGTTGGTAAGATTTCACTTCCATTTTCATCACGTCGGCTAATGTTGTATTGTAATCCTTGATATTTGTTTTTAAACGCCTTTCAGAAACACTAGTATAAGCGCCCGTATTGGCATCAAAACTACCCTTCAAAACACCCTTTGAATAAAGAATTAAATCTCCGGAACCATTCGCAGCATACATTGTCCAGTTTGAGAGATTAGCACCTGTATTCAGAATTCTTAGGCCGCTCATGCCATCAGTACCACTCATTGGATGGCGTACCTCAAAATCAACCTGAGGATTGGTAGTAAATGTTTTAGCATAAGGCTCTTTTTTACCAACTATCAATCCGGCACCATCGCCGTCAGAATTTAACCCCATTACATTTATGCCTGCACCGGTTCCCTGCGCAATAACCTTTAAACCATCATTCTCGTTATAAGGTAAAATAGTATTAATTTCCATACCTTGGCCTAAACCCAGGTTTTGTATATAAACCACATCGCTGGTATTACCTGCGAGATTTACAAAATATGCGGCATGTCCTTCGGTACTTGAACCAGCATAAAGTGCCGTTCCGGTTTCAGAGATAGCCTTTACTCCATAATTTGATTTTGACTGGCCTAGTATTCCTATACCAGTGCCGGTATTAAAGCCTTTTACACCAACGCCCGAGCTTTCATTCTGACCCGCAACAGCAGCATTGGCACCCGTGCTTTTGTTTCGCCCCATAATACCTATACCCAGGTCATTGTCAGCTAATATCGTGGCGCCTACTGCAGACGTACTTTTGGCTCTCACTGCATAATCAAGGCTTTCTGCATAAATGCCGCTTCCGGTACCTGAATGAATGATTTTTAATGCTGACTTATCATTAGCCGAATTAGTTACGGCAATATCCAGTCCAATACCTTTGCCGTTTGTATTGATTTTTACTGTTTCGCTGGCATTTACTTCGTTGGTATTATTAAATGATGCAGCTGAAGCCAGGGCCGATTCTGCCGTTAATCCTGTACCATTAATAGAAGTACCATTTAATCCAACGCCATTCATAGATCGTCCTACCACACCCATTCCGGTTTCAGAAGAACCAAATACACCCCAGCCACTGCCATCATGTGAGCCCCAAACACCAATTCCTTTATTATTTGTGCCCTTATTTTCGCCGCGTACTGCAGCAGAATATAAGCCGGGTGTAAGACTGGTAAGAATACCTCTTACGGCATAAGAGAAGTCATTGGAACTATCGTTCAGTAAGTCAGAAGAATTTGGTAAAATAGTGGCCGACTGAGCAAAGGCTATCCTTGACAGACTTATAATGAAGCCTATCA
>CBIHRH010000523.1:0-4244 GCA_966212365.1 uncultured Emticicia sp.
GACAATGGGACTATCAGGCTGTAAAAACATTGCAGAAATAACGCCTGATTGTGTCACTTATTCTTAATCATTTATTGAATTACTCTATTCTGATAACTTATACTTTTAATCTCAACCTAACTCTTTAAGACTCTCGTAAACTCAAAAATATATGCAAACCACAACCGATGTGATCATTGTTGGTGCCGGATTGGCAGGCTTAGTAGCAGCAGCAGAACTGGCAGATGCAGGAAAGAAAGTAATTATTGTTGACCAGGAGCCTGAGCAGAGCATGGGCGGACAAGCCTTCTGGTCTTTTGGAGGTCTATTTCTGGTTGATTCACCCGAACAACGTCGGCTTGGAATTAAAGACTCATACGAACTAGCATTAACGGATTGGATGGGTACTGCTCAATTTGATAGACCGGAAGATGAGTGGCCTAGAAAGTGGGCTGAGGCCTATGTAGGTTTTGCTGCCGGAGAAAAGAGGTCATGGCTAAAGCAACAGGGTATCAAATTCTTTCCGATTGTAGGCTGGGCAGAGCGTGGTGGCTACGGCGCAATCGGTCATGGCAATTCTGTGCCAAGATTCCACGTCACCTGGGGCACAGGTCCGGGCGTATTAGCTCCATTTGAATATCGTGTTCAGGAGGCTGTAAAAAAAGGGTTGATTACCTTGAAATTCCGCCATAGAGTTAATGAGTTAATTGTAAAAAATAGAGCAGTTGTTGGTATACAGGGAGAAATATTAGAACCTAGTAATGTCAGTCGCGGAGAGAGGAGTTCTCGTGTTGTAATCGATACTTTTACATTTCATGCACAAGCCGTTATTGTAACCTCAGGTGGTATAGGGGCTAATCATGAGTTAGTTCGTCAGAACTGGCCGAAGAGGTTGGGTGAGCCCCCTAAACATATGCTTTCAGGTGTTCCTGAGCATGTGGATGGACGAATGTTAGCTATCTCTGAAAATGCCGGAGCAAATCTTATTAACCGTGATAGAATGTGGCATTATACAGAAGGCATTCAGAACTGGAATCCTATCTGGCACCGGCATGGCATTCGTATTTTGCCAGGCCCATCATCCTTATGGTTTGATGCTAAAGGCAATCGTTTACCAGTACCCTTATTTCCGGGTTTTGATACATTAGGTACGCTTCAACATATCCGCCAGACGGGGCATGATTATACCTGGTTTGTTCTCAATCAAGCCATCATCAAAAAGGAATTTGCCTTGTCAGGTTCTGAACAAAACCCTGATTTAACCAATAAAGATTGGTTACAGGTATTAGGCCGAGTCGGAGGTAAATTAGCTCCCGGCCCTGTAGAAGCATTTAAAAATCATGGAGCAGATTTCATCGTAAAGGATAACCTGGAAGATCTGGTAAAGGCAATGAATGAGCTGACAGGTGATAATCTGATTAATCTGGCAAGTCTGAACGCAGAAATTACAGCCCGTGACGGACAGGTCACCAACAAATTCAATAAAGATATGCAAATCACAGCCATTCGTGGGGCTCGTCAATACATTGGAGACAAGTTGATTCGAACTGCAAAACTGCATCAGATACTTGACCCTGAATTTGGCCCTTTAATTGCCGTCAGGTTACATATCTTAACTCGTAAGACACTTGGTGGTTTGCAAACTGATTTGTCAGGACGCGTGCTAGGTACTGATGGTGAAATAGTAAGAGGTCTTTATGCAGCAGGAGAAGTGGCAGGATTTGGTGGTGGCGGTATGCATGGTTATCGTGCATTGGAGGGAACATTTTTAGGGGGTTGCATTTTTTCAGGGCGCACAGCCGGTCGTGATGCCGCCAAATCTGTTTAATTTACACTTTATTCACTTTATTATTAACACTTATTATATACTCTATGTTAATATTGCACCATCTGACCTTCAATAGATGACAATAAAACGCTATGAGGTATAAACGTGAAGTATGATAAATAAAATTTTCAAAAGATTTTAGCTATAATTTATCATATTTTTTCTTTAATTTGTAATATTAATTATTCACACATTGCTAACCTAATTTTATATATGCAAAAGTGCATTTTCCTTGATCGCGACGGAGTACTCAACGAAGATCGGGTTGATTATGTTTATAAAATAGAAGATTATATCATTCCCGAAGGAGTGGTAGATGGCCTGAATTTACTAAAAAAAGCAGGCTATTTGCTGATTGTTGTTACCAATCAGGCAGGTATTGCCAAGGGAATTTATTCTCCGGAAGATGTACTAAACTGCTATGATTTCCTACAAAGCCAATGCGGGGGTGTGATAGACGATATCTATTTCTGCAAACACCATCCCCAATTTACCTCAGAATCATTATTACGCAAGCCAGATTCGCTGATGTTGGAAAAAGCCATTGCCAAATATAATATTGACACCACTCACTCGTACATGATTGGGGATGCTGAAAGAGATGTAAAAGCAGGCATGAAAGCAGGTGTAAAAACGATACACATTGCCACAGGAAAAGAAAATACTGAATTGGCCGACTACCATTTCGGCAGCCTTCTGGAAGCGTCTAAGTTTATTATAGATAATCCTGCCAATTAATAGAATAATGGTTCATAGCCTATTCTCACAAGCTATGAACCATCTATATGACTAACAATGTTTCTTCTCTGCTATACTTTTTGGTGAAGCTTTACCATACGCCGGGCATTGTTGTTTACGACAAGAGGTCATTGCGGCAACCACCAAAAGAGAAAGAATCAATAATTTAGGTTTCATTAAAATATAATTTTCGGTTCTTTATAAAACGCTTTATAATCCACTTTATTTTATACTAAAGCTTCTTCTGCTGTTTTCTTGTTCTTTTTAGATGAACCATTACCGGGTATTGTATGTGTTTCTTTCTTTCCCTGCGCCTTATACCCTAAAATCTCCATCATCGAATTGCTATCCTGCTCTTCTGCAAAAAGCTCGGTTGTGATATTTCCATCGGCATCTAAATTAACCAATACGTGCTGTGGTGCCGGTATCAGACAGTGCTGAATACCACCATACCCCCCTAAAGACTCCTGATATGCTCCTGTATGGAAAAATCCGATATACTGATCTTCATTCTCAATATCAAATATTGGCAGATACAAGTCTTCCGAATGTGCCTCAGTATTATAAAAATCCTGCGAGTCACAAGTCAATCCACCCAGGTTTACTTTTTCGTATGGGCTATCCCAGTTATTCACAGGCATCATGATATACTTCTGACCAATCCCCCATGAATCCGGTAACTGTGTGATGAACGACCCATCAATCATATACCACAACTCACGATCGTTTTGTTGTTTTTTATCAATCACCTTATAGATAACCGCACCGCTCTCTCCTACTGTATAGCTACCAAACTCAGTAAAGATATGAGGCACAGGCACATTGTTTTTATTACAAATCCATTGAATATTCTCAATGATTTCATCAATCATTGCCTGATAATCATAATTGAATACCAATGAAGTCTGAATCGGTAATCCGCCGCCAATGTCAATCGAATCAAGGTCAGGGCACATCTTCTTCATTTCACAATATTTAAACATGAAACGAGTCAGTTCCGACCAGTAATACGCATTATCTTTAATACCCGCATTGATAAAGAAATGAAGCATTTTCAGCTTAAATCTCGGATTCGGCTTTATTTTCTCCTTATACAATTCGTTTATATCATTGTATCGTACACCTAAACGAGAAGTATAAAAGGCA
The DNA here is from genome assembly GCA_966212365.1 of uncultured Emticicia sp. Lineage (GTDB taxonomy): Bacteria > Bacteroidota > Bacteroidia > Cytophagales > Spirosomataceae > Emticicia. The sequence continues at coordinate 3,692 of CBIHRH010000523.1, forward strand.
AAGTTCGGCTCTTCATCTGTTGCAATTCTAATGCCAAGATTTACAGTTTCAGCAGTAGAGTTTTGTAGATAATAATCAATCTCTTTAAGGTTGTCAAGAATCGGGATACAGTTTACAAAACCCTCGTTGTGCAAGGCAGAAATGCCCTCCAGGTATTTCGGGCGTTTGTAGCCATTGCAGATAACATAGGTATTCTGATTAATTTTACCCTCATCATATAAAGCTTTGATAATATCCATATCAAAGGCAGATGAAGTTTCGAGGTGAACATTACTATTCAGCGCCGTCTCAATGACAAACCTAAAATGTGATGACTTTGTACAATAACAGTACGTGTAACTCCCTTTATAATTATATTTCTTCATGGCATTTCTGAAAAGCAACTTGGCGTTTTCAACATGCTCTGAGATCTTAGGCAGATAACTGATTTTTAATGGCGTACGATATTGTTTGATAATGTCCATCAGTGGAACATTGTTAAACATCAAGGTGTGTGCTTCGTCAACACCGAATTCCCGGGTCGGAAATTCAAAGGTTTGTTCTATAAGGTCTA
>CBIHRH010000524.1:0-4235 GCA_966212365.1 uncultured Emticicia sp.
TATCACTGGTAGTTTTTCAGGTCTAGCTACTTTTGGAACAACCAATAAGATTTCAAGGGGAGAAAATGATATGTTTGTGGCCAAGTATAATAAAAATGGCGTTTTACAGTGGGTACAATCAGCTGGCAGTTTAACTGAAGATTCAGGACAATCAGTTGCAGTTGATAATAATGGTAATGTTTATGTAATCGGTTATTATCAGGAAGAGGCCAGATTCACCAATAGCGTTACTATAACCTCACAAGGGGCTCTTGACATTTTCCTGGTAAAATACAATGGCAATGGTGTATTTCAATGGGTAAGATCTGCAGGCAGTGTTGGTAATGAAAATGCTTCAGCAATTGCCTTAGGTGCCAGCGGCAATATATACATAACAGGCGCTTATGAGGGGACTGCCACATTCGATGGAATCAGTAAAACAAGCCAGGGAAATAATGATCTTTTTATTGCTATGTATAATAGTAGTGGCGCTGTGCAATGGGTACAATCGGCAGGTGGAACGGGGAGCGACAATGGGCAGAGCATTGCTGTTGATGGTAACGAAAAAGTATATATTACCGGCCATTTCACCAATACTACCAATTTCGGCGCAATCAATAAAACCTCTGCAGGTGGTAATGATATTTTCCTGGCTAAGTTTGACCCCGCCCTAAGTAGCTGGAGTTATGCTCAGACGTTTGGTGGGTCACAAGACGACATACCTCAGAGTATTACTCTTGATGCAAATGGCAATATATATATAACTGGTATCTTTTCCGGAACCACTTCTTTTGGGGGTACCGCTAAAATCTCTCAGGGGAATAATGATATTTTTGTAGTTAAATGTAATAATTCCGGTATAGTTCAGTGGGTACAATCAGCCGGAAGCACCGGACTTGACTCCAGTCAGGATGTGGCAGTTGATGGTAGTGGCAATGTTTATTTAACAGGCTTCTATGGAAGAACAGCCATTTTTAGCTCAATTACTAAAACTGAAGAGGGAGCTTTTGACGCGTATATTGTTAAATATAACAATAGTGGTACGGTGCTTTGGGTGAAGTCGATAGGCAATGCTGATTATGATTTAGGACAAGCCATTGCTGTAGATAATAACAATAATATATGGGTTGCAGGTAGTTATTCTGATGCAGTAATTTTTGATAAAACAATTAAAGTTTCTAAAGGAGCTACCGATATATTTCTTCTCAAACTTGATAAATAGACTTGTTAACTTTTCAATAACTCGCCTGATTAAACTTCGTTCATTCTTTGTTTCTGATTGATTTCATGGTTATCCATCAGGGGTGTTTAAAAGTGTCAATGCACTTTTAAACACCCCTGATAAATACACTTTCAAAACCAATTAAATGTTTTAGCTATCTGATAATACTGAATAAGCGTCCCCAGCGAACTCTGTTTAAGAAACTGCCATTTCTGTCTAACGACATCCAGACAAACACCGCTTTGCCTACAATATGGTCTTCCGGCACAAATCCCCAGAAACGAGAGTCGTCTGAGCTGTGACGATTGTCTCCCATCATGTAGTAATAGTTCTGCTTAAAGGTATAAGAAGTAACAGGCTTGCCATCGAGTACAATCTGCCTGTTGATGTATTTGGCATCGTCATTTCCATCGAAAGTAGTAATGATACCTTTATACATGGCAATATTTTTTTCATCTAATTGAATCGTAACTCCTTTTTTCGGCACTATAATGGGTCCGAAATTGTCACGATTGTATGGAAACAGGCGAGAGTTATATGGAAAAATATTGTAGTTCACATTACTTGTATCTCCTTTGGCTTGTACAATCGGGGCCACACTTTTCACAAAATCTAGACTTTTCAAATCGGCAAGGCCCTTAGGAGTTGTTTTTATGATATAGATTGTTTTATCTTCCGGGCTGAGCGCCTGAGCAAACTCAGTACTACCAGACTTAGAAAAAACCTTGTCGTTTACAGTTGTATTGGTTTCTATTTCATACTCCATCTGCATTTCAGATGTATTATTAAATATTTTGCCGTTTACGTAAGTCTGTCCGGCTCTCATCTCCACAGCATCCCCCGGAATACCGATACAACGTTTAATATAATTGGTGCGTAGGTCAACAGGATATTTATCATATCCTCCGAATTCATCCGGTCGCTCAGGGCAACCCGGATAATTAAATACAATTACATCTCCATTTTTAGGTTTGGTGAAACCCGGCAACCTGAATTGAGGTATTTGAATCCAGTCGAGAAAAGAAGGGATTTCAGTAAACCAGATTTTTTGATGGGTAAGTGGTATCTGCAAAATTGTTTTAGGTGTACGGGTACCATAATGGAATTTACTGACAAAAATAAAGTCGTCTGTCAATAAACTACTTTCCATAGAGCCACTGGGAATCGTGTAAGGCTCGAACAAAAGCCAACGAATCAATGTAGCAGCTACAACAGCAAATGCGATTGAGTCGAGCCACTCACGAAAAGGGGATTTCTTTTTAATTGCCTTTGCCGGCGATTTTGGCGGTTCTAAGGTAGATGTCTTGTCAGTCATTCGCTTTTAAATAAGATTGTCAGGCTTTGACAGAGAAGTTGAAGAATGGTTTAGTTTCGGGAGAAAATTTATTTTGAAATGAATATCAGGTATGATTTTTTGTAAAAATATACCAATAAAAATCTATATCAACTATACGTTTCGTGTAGTGGTTTTTACTTTACCATTACTACCTTTGCACTTCAAAACCTTATACCGATGTCTTATTGCTTCGCTATTGAACGCATGAATGGTGCGCAGAAAGAACTTCATAAAAACTATCATGACAATCATTACGGATTCCCGATTCATGATGATAATGAACTTTTTGGTAGATTAATCATGGAAATCAATCAGGCTGGTTTGAGTTGGGAGACTATTCTTCGTAAAGAACAGTCTTTCAGAACGGCCTATGATAATTTTAATATAGAGATAGTAGCCAATTATACCGAAGCTGACCGAGAAAGACTAATGGCTGATGTCGGGATTATCAGAAATCGCCTGAAAATTAATGCAGCCATTGAAAATGCCAAAACTATTATGGCCTTACAACTGGCACATGGCTCATTTGAAAAATGGTTAGAGGCAAATCATCCGCGCACGAAAGATGAATGGGTAAAATTATTTAAGAAAACTTTCCGCTTTACCGGTGGTGAGATTGTGAATGAGTTTCTGATGAGTATTGGCTATCTATCCGGTGCACATGCGGCTTCTTGTCCTGTTCATGAAAAGATTTTATTGGAGAAGCCACTTTGGACTATGATATAAGATTAGCTCTCTGACAGATTAAGGTTCAAGAAATAAGCGGTCTTTAATTTGTTATTTTTTAAATAATCCAAAGATTAAGATATGCCCGTGTATAGACAGGGCAATGCCCTGTCTATACCAAACCAGGCCTTCCATAAGACCACTTTTTAATTAAAAATAAAGCTCTTTATCTTTTCTCATAATACATCAAAACTATACCACTATTGTAAACAGTAGTATCTTTCAATTGTAACTGCTTATAGGTAGACAAGCTGCTAAAAACAGATTCGCCATGCCCAAGTACCACTGGGTTAATGAATAAATAAAACTCATCAACCAATCCGGCCTGAACTAAGGCGGCCACAAAGGAACTCCCGCCATACACAATTATATCTTTCCCTTCTTGGGTTTTCAGTTTGTTTACTTCTTCTGTTAAATCACCCCTAGCGATGTCAGTATTATTCCATTCCGATTTCTCGAGGGTCTTCGTAAATACTACTTTCTTATGGCCCACCACTCTTTTAGATACCTCATACATTTCATCATCCGGATTAGTATATACACTTTCCCAATAAGGAATATAGTCAATGGCCAATTTACGACCAATAAGAATAGTATCTGTCGAATCTGCCAGGGTCAGCACATCTGAGCCGATTTCTTCCCATGCCCAGGTTACCCATTGTTGTTCATCATTCGGGCCAGTTGATACAAAGCCATCTACCGACATCTGTACTTGTAATTTCAGCTTTCTCATAATTTGTCTGTCTTGCTTAAATAAGTAGATAATTGCTTAAATGTAGCACCAAAACCCTCTTGCATACTGGCATTAATCGAATGGAATCCTGCTTCTTGTTCTGGTGTAGCATCTACTGGCTTGCCTGTCATGGTAATGGTAGTTTTGCCATTATTCTCGGTAAAAATCAACCGATAGAAGATTCTGTCAGGGATAGAAATATCGAAAGGAGCAGGTACTACATTGGCATGTTCGTCGGC
>CBIHRH010000525.1:0-4229 GCA_966212365.1 uncultured Emticicia sp.
GTACCGTCCTTGTCTCGCCTTAAAATAATTATAAAGATTGGGATCAAGGCCTTGTCGGTAGATACATATTATTATGAATAAGAAATAATTTCTTATAAAAAGTATAATATGAATCATTTGTATAATTTATATAGATAGTATTATACTTTTTCTGTTTCACGATATTAATCCTTAAAACCTTTGTTAATGAAGGATAAATTTATTAAATTTGTATAAGTACTATCAAGAATAGTACAACGATAAGTTAAATAGTTATATTTATCCTTCTAAAAAAAGAAAATTTAAAGGCTAATGGCTGAGGAAACAGAAAATCTAATCCCAGAATCTTCCAACAACGGCACAATTATCCCAATCAACATCGAAGACGAAATGCGTGGAGCATACATTGATTATTCAATGTCTGTTATCATTTCGCGTGCTTTACCTGATGTTAGAGATGGTCTTAAACCCGTTCACCGCCGTGTATTGTACGGTATGGCAGAACTAGGCGTGTATCATAATCGCCCTTATAAAAAATCCGCACGTATAGTAGGAGAGGTGCTTGGTAAATACCACCCTCATGGAGATGCATCAGTATACGATACCATGGTTCGTATGGCACAGGAATGGTCATTACGTTATACATTGGTAGATGGACAAGGTAACTTTGGTTCTATCGATGGTGATTCACCTGCAGCCATGCGTTATACAGAGGCACGTTTGAAGCGAATAGCGGAGGAAATGCTTTCTGATATCAATAAAGAAACAGTTGATTTTCAGCCTAACTTCGATGACTCTCTGGAAGAACCATCAGTAATGCCGGGTAAAATACCTAATTTACTATTAAATGGTTCGGCTGGTATCGCGGTAGGTATGGCTACCAATATGGCACCTCATAATTTATCGGAAGTTGTAGATGGAATTACAGCCTATATTGATAACAATGAGATTACAGTTGAAGAATTAATGCATTTTGTAAAAGCACCTGATTTCCCAACGGGAGCGATTATATATGGTTATAGTGGCGTAAAATCAGCATTCGAAACAGGTAGAGGACGTATTGTATTACGCTCAGTAGCGAATTTTGAGGTCTCAAAAACCGGTAAAGACCAGATTGTAGTGACTGAGATTCCTTATATGGTTAATAAGGCCATGATGATTGAGAAAACCGCTCAGTTGATTAATGAAAAGAAAATTGAGGGAATTTCAGACATCAGAGACGAATCAGACAGAGAAGGTATGCGTATCGTATATGACCTCCGTAAGGATGCCGTGCCGAATGTTGTATTGAACAATCTCTATAAATATACGCAGCTTCAATCATCCTTCAGCATCAATAATGTAGCTCTTGTAAAAGGTCGCCCCGTTACCTTGAATCTGAAAGACATGATTCGCTACTATGTAGAGCATCGCCTGGAAATTATTACAAGACGTACGCAATTTGACTTAAAGGAGGCAGAGAAACGAGCGCATATCCTGGTAGGTCTTTTGATTGCGTTAGATTATATTGATGCTGTTATTACACTCATACGCAGATCAAGAGATGCCGATGAAGCCAGAAACGGTTTGATGCAGGGTGATTTCATGACTGCTGAGCAGAAGCAAAAATTCCTGACTGAGGGTTTGATACGTCTTCAGATAGTTGATACTTTCAATGCAGATACCGAAAGCGGAAATATCTTAAGCGAAATACAGGCAAAAGCTATCCTTGATATGCGTTTGCAACGTTTGGTAGGTTTAGAAAGAGATAAAATAAATGCTGAGTTTGAAGAAATCAAAAATCTGATTGAAGACTTACGCGCTATTTTAGCTTCTGAAGAAAGAAAACGTACTATCATCAAAGAAGAATTGGCAGAGCTAAAAGCTCGCTACGGTGACGAAAGACGTTCTAAAATTGAAATGGCTGCCGGAGAATTCAGTATAGAAGACATGATTCCGGATGATGAAATGTTGGTTACTATTTCACATCAGGGCTATATCAAACGTACTCCATTACAGGAATACCGAACACAAGGCAGGGGAGGCACAGGCTCAAGAGGTGTTAAAACCAAAGACGAAGACTATACAGAGCACTTGTTTGCAGCAACTAACCATAATTATCTGTTATTCTTTACCAAGAAGGGTAAACTTTTTTGGTTGAGAGTATTTGAGGTGCCGGAAGGGTCAAAAACGGCTAAAGGAAGAGCCATTCAGAACTTAATTAATATTGAGTCTGACGATAAGATTCAGGCTGTTTTGAATGTTACTACGCTCACTGACGAAGACTATATTAATAATAATTATATAGTGATGTGTACAGAAGATGGCACTGTAAAGAAAACACTTCTGGAAGCCTATTCTCGTCCACGTCAGGGAGGTATCATTGCTATCAATATCAATGAAGGTGATAACCTGTTAGACGTAGCACTTACCAACGGAGATAATAATATAGTAATAGCCGCTAAAAATGGTAAAGTTGTTCGTTTCCACGAGTCTGGTACACGCCCAATGGGACGTACTGCCACTGGTGTGAGGGGTATAAGCCTTGAGGAGGATGACAAAGTTATTGGAATGGTTTGTGTGTCAAGAGCCGATACTCAATTACTAGTAGTATCAGAAAAAGGCTACGGTAAACGCTCTGATATAGATGATTACCGTATCACTTCCAGAGGCGCTAAAGGGGTTAAAACCTTAAATATTACTGACAAAACAGGTACTTTAGTAGCGATCAAAGAGGTAACTGATGATGATGATTTAATGATTATCACCAAAAACGGTATAGCTATCCGTATTAAAGTGTCTGACCTAAGGGTAATGGGCCGTAATACACAAGGAGTGAGACTTATTCGCTTGAACGAAACTGATGATATTGCTTCAGTTACCCGTATTATCCGTGACGAAGAAGAGGAAGAAACCACCGAAGGAGGGGAGAATCCAGGTTTATCGACCGAGACAGAAACAACAGCAGAGTAGGGGAGTATGTCTAGTTTTTATGTTAATACTTTGTTAATTTCCCGAAAATATATATTTTTCGGGAAATAATATTGTCTTACCCTAAACGTTTCAGTATTTTAAAAAATCAACTCAAATATGAAAAAAACCATTTTTGTGTCTGTCTTATCAATGGTTACGGCAGGCGTATTTGCACAATCAGGACTTGATAATCAGCTTCGTGACGCACAATGTAAGTCAGCAGCTGATGAAATAGCCAAAGGCGAAAAAGCAAGTCTCGATGCTAAAAAAGGTGCAAAGTCTTCAACCTGGGTTAAACTTGCCACTGCTTATGAAGATATGGCCATCAATTGCGGTAAAGATTCATTAGCATCAGAAAAAGCATATAATACTTACAAAAAAGCCCTTGAAGTTGAGGCAGGAGGAAAAGGTGCTAAAGAGATTGAAACTGCTTTAACCAGCCAAAAAATCTATTCAGCATTAATGCAGCAAGGAGCAGGGTTTTATAATGCTAAAAATTTCCCAAATGCCCTAAGATTATTCAGATTGGCTTCTGAAGTAAGTCCTAAAGATACAACTGCTGCACTATATTCAGGTATCGTTGGTCAGCAAGCTAAAGACAATGAAGCGGCTAAAATTTATTTCGCAAAATTTATTGAGCAAGGTGGTAAAGATCCGGCTGTTTTCTATAGCTTATCTGAAATCTACAAAGCAGAAAAAAATAATGCTAAAGCAGTAGAGATATTAAAGAAGGGTATTGCTTCGAATCCTAACGATAAAGATTTGAAAGGTTCATTAGTGAATATTCAATTATCAAGTGGTAATTCTGAAGAGGCAATTGCAGAGCTGAAAAAATTGATTGATGCAGACCCAAATAATGTAAATAATTTACTTAATCTGGCCATTCTTTATGATAATGGTGGTAAGAAAGATGAGGCTTTAGTATGGTATAAAAAAGTATTGGCGATTGATCCAAATAACTACGATTGTAACTTCAACTTAGGTGTTTATTATTTTAACCAGGCAGTTGAAATTAAAAAAGAAGTAGATAAAATGGATATGAAAGAGTATCAAAAGAACGGTAAAGCTGTAGAAGATAAAGCTTGTGCTAAATTTGCTGAAGCAAAACCATACTTTGATATTTGTAAGGCTGCAAGAGAAAAAGAAGGAAAACCTCAGGAAGAAGAATTAACAACTAGCATGACTAGCTTAGTCTCAGTTCTTGAGCAATGCGCAAAGCGTAAATAAGAATTCGATTACAGAATGTGTCGTCCTAAGAAATCGATACATGAATTAGTAAATAAAGAGTTACAATTATT
>CBIHRH010000526.1:0-4228 GCA_966212365.1 uncultured Emticicia sp.
CAGATGCGAGGTATTATGAAATTGACTTATCAGGTGCTTCTGAATTAGACCTGGAAGGAAATGGAAAAGAAATGAATGTTGACCTGTCGGGAGCTTCAAAACTAAATGCTTTTGATACACTTGTTGACAAAGCTACATTGGATGTTTCAGGTGCCAGTTCAGGACGTGTCAATGTAAAAGAGACATTAAATATAAAAGCAAGTGGCGCCAGCAAAGTAAGATACCGCGGAAATCCACATGTGAGTTCTAATCTATCAGGCAGCAGCAATGTGGAAAAAGATTAATTGGGGCTATAAAAATGGAGGAAGCTCACTAAGCGTTCGTAATTGAGCAACTCTTCGTCTGAGCCGTTCTTTAATAAAAAGTGTCGGTAAATATTCGTAATTGTCGTAAAACTATGATTATCTGTTAGTTTTGCGGCAATTACTCCTTTAAAGCATCTGTGAACCTGATTATATAAATACCTGCAAGGCTTGGTTGGCATATCATTGAGCAAATCATCAATCTTTTCTAAGCCAGCCGCCTCTTCTAAAAATCTGAAACCCCTATTTTTGAAAAAATTTTTAATCTCCTCCAAAATCTTATACAATTCGTCTTCGTCTGTTACTTTAAACCGGAAGTACTTAAGGTTCTGAAATTTACCAAAGCTAATAACCAGAGTATTGGCAGAAGAACGATTACCACGCGTATTATTCAGGAATTGCTGAGCCAATTGTTCAATGAATTCATACCGTATTCCAAAATTTACTTCTATCCAGAATTCTTTTTGTGTTTCTGAGATAGAAAATATTACATTCTGAAATCCGTTTTGTGTAGCTTTGCGAAATTGCTTATAATCTAAGTGTAAGTTGAAGTCATGCCCCTGGAAAAACTCTTCCAGTTGCTGATAAAATTTCACTTCGAACTTACTCAGAATCATAGTGGTAATTTTAATTTCTACTACTAAACTTTTGCTATACAAAAATGTTTAATATTTAGGAATAAAGTTCAGGTCTTTCAAGAAAAATTCAAGTCTCAAAGCAGATGTTTAAAAAATTTACCTTATCACTAATATCCCTTTTTTTCTACGTAAACCTCGCTGCGCAAACTACACAGACGATTCGCGGAAGAATCATTGATACAAATAACGAAAAACCTCTTGCAGGTGCAAATATTGTCTTAAAAAATACAACCCAAGGTACACAAACTGATGATAATGGCTATTTCAGGCTTGAAAAAGTTGCAATTGGCCGACATCAGCTTGAAATCAGATCGGTAGGTTTTGAAACCCAGACTATCTCAGAAATACTCGTTGAATCAGGCAAGGAAGTGGTTTTAGAAATCCGCTTACAGGAAGCTACCAAACAATTAGGTGAAGCTATTGTAAAAGCCCCATCAAATAATCTGACGGGCTCATTGACAAGTATTCATTCTATTACAACCGAACAGATATTCCGTTATCCGGGCACCTATCTTGACCCTGCCCGTTTAGCATCGTCTTACGCAGGAGTGGCTAATTCGAACGACCAAGCCAATGGCATGGTTATCCGTGGTAATTCGCCAAATAGTATGCAGTGGCGATTAGAGGGGGTTGAAATTGTAAACCCAAACCACTTAAGTAATGCCGGCACATTCAGTGATCGAATTACTCAGAATGCAGGAGGGGTTAATATCCTGTCAGCACAGTTATTAGGTAATATGAATTTCCTGACAGGCGCTTTCCCTGCTGAATATGGTAACGCCCTTTCAGGGGTTATGGATATGCGACTAAGAAAAGGAAATAACCAACGTCATGAATTTACGGCACAGGCAGGTTTAATTGGTCTGGATTTAGCAGCAGAAGGCCCACTTAGTAATACCAAAAAGAATGGTAGCTATCTGGTAAATTACCGTTATTCATTTACAGGGCTCTTAGGACTATTGGGTGTGACTTTTGGCGGTGAAGATATTACTTTTCAGGATTTATCATTCAATGTTTCATTGCCAAGTAAAAAGGCTGGTACATTTACTGTATTTGGCATGGTGGGGTTAAGTAGTAATTACTTTGCCGGAAAACGTGATACCACCCAATGGGAAGTACAAAAAGATGGTTTTGATATCAACTATACCAATAAGATGGGCGCTTTAGGGGCCACTCATAATATAAATATTGGCAATAAACTTTTGTGGAAAAGTACTCTGGTCGGTTCAGGACTGGAAAGCGTACGAAAAGGCTATGTTTTGAGTAAAAGCACATTCCAGAGGTACTTGACTCAAATAGATAGTGTTTCTAAGGGTAGAATTTCGCTTACAAGTTCACTTAGTTATAAAATCAATGCTAAAAATTTATTGAAAGCCGGTGCTTTTATCACCCATCAATCAGATGCTATTTACTCTGTTGCGAGTGATAAATCGGCCAAGGGAGATGGTAAAGGTTTGGTTCTTCAACCTTATATTAACTGGCAATTTACTCCTGTTTCTAAACTTACAGCCAATATTGGCGTACATTATCTGAATTATACCGTCAGCAAATCACAATCTATTGAACCTCGTTTGTCTTTTGGGTATCAACTTACCAATAATCAATCCTTAAGTTTTGCCTATGGTTTGCATAGCCAGTTGCAATTACCCCAGGTTTATTTTGCGTACAGTACTTTGCTACAAAATACGCCAAATGTTTCTCTTAACTTTACCAAATCACATCATTATGTAATAAGCCATCAGTATTATTTCAAACGTGGTTCTTATCTGAAAACAGAATTATATTATCAGAGGATATTTAATGTGCCTGTTATTACGGCCTCACCTTTGGTAACAAAGAGGGTTGACCCTGGCTTTTCGACTTTGAATTTAGTAGAAGATTTTATTGATGAGTCTCTTCAAAATAAAGGCACGGGTCAGAACTATGGTATTGAAATTACTTATCAGCAATACCTCACCAATGGATTTTATGCTTTGGTCAACGGCACTTACTATAATTCTACTTATGTGGGTGGCGATGGTATAAAAAGAAATACCCGATATAACGGCAAGCATATTTTTAACCTGACAACAGGCAAAGAATGGGAATATAGCAAAAACCGTATTTTGGGCACAAGCATACGAATTATCTGGTTAGGCGGCTTCTATGAAACTCCGATTGATGAAAAGGGTTCGCAAATAGCAGGTCAGGCTGTTTATAAGGTTACTGAAGCATTCACAGTGAAGCAACCTGATTATTTCCGCCCTGATTTTCGTATTTATCTGAAAAAATCAAAACAGCGTTATTCTCGGACTTTGGCCTTAGATGTGCAAAATATAGCCAGTTATAAAAATACTGCTTACAGCTATTATGATATCTTGCAGAAAAAAGTCGTTAAACAATACCAGTTGGGGTTAGTTCCTATATTGAGCTATCGTTGGGAATTCTGATAACAAAAACACATGAGAAATCCATTTTTTTATTTAGTAATTTTATTTTTACCATTATTAGGTCTGGCTCAGGAGAGTGCCGGAATCAGTTGCTCACTTGCTAAACAAACTGCGTTTGCCAGAAATGCGCGCTATGCAGCAATAGCGTATCCGGGTGATGATAAAATAGATATAGGGTATTATAAATTGAATTTAAATATTTCCTATACTCAACAATATCTGGTAGGAGAAGCTACTATTAGCTTTAAAGCAAAATCTAGTATTTCCAGTTGTTTTTTAGACTTACGCAGTACGCTTAAGGTAGACTCAATTAAATTGGGGGCAAAGAAACTGACTTTCACCCGAACGGCCGACAAAGTAAATATTACGCTTGATAAGTCTTATACCGAAAATCAGGCTGTTACACTTTTTGTTTATTATCAGGGTAGCCCTGTGGCCTCTGCATTTGGTAGTTTTACATTTAGTGCACATGGTGCTGGCACTTCTTCCCCAATCGTATGGACTTTGAGTGAGCCTTATGGGGCGCCAGATTGGTTTCCTTGCAAAGATACACCGGCAGATAAAGCAGATTCTACTGATGTTTGGGTTACTATGCCGCAAGGATTTGTTTCTGTATCCAATGGTGTTTTGACAAAGACTATCGAGAATACTAACGGTACCCGCACTTATCAATGGAAAAATCGTTATCCGATTGCTCATTATCTGATTTCAATTTCTTGCACTAACTATACTGAATATAAAAACTATTTCAAATACTCCCCTACCGATTCTATGGTAGTGACACATTATATCTACCCTGAGAATTTCTCACCTAATGTAAAGAATCAATTAGACCAGACGCCTTTTATGCTCAAACTTT
>CBIHRH010000527.1:0-4220 GCA_966212365.1 uncultured Emticicia sp.
AAATCTCCTGAGGATTTTAAAAAACTGGCAGAGAAGAAAGGTTTTTTGAAGAGCCGCAAGATTGGCAATGTAAGTTTATATACTCCCCTCATTACAGAAGAGGCTTATAAAAACACATTTCTTCATCGATTCGTAGAAAACTATTTTGATAATAGTTATCAGCAAATGGTTAACTTTTTCGTGGAGAACAAAAAATTAACACCAGGTGAGTTAAAAGAAATTATTTCAATGATTGAATCCGGAAAAAAATGATAGCGCTATTAATATTATTAAAATTCAGCCTGGCTATTTCGGCAATCTGGTTTTTCTACAAACTTATTCTAGAGAAACTCACTTTTTTTGTTCCGAACCGATTTTTCTTTCTGGGAGGTATCTCTATTGCTTTTTTCATTGCTATCGGACGTTTTGAATGGATTGAGGCCTTAGTCAGCAATCGGTTTAGCGAGGCTAATTTAGAGCAATATGGTTCTTCTTATCAAGCCACGAGTCAGCAGTTTTTTAATCCAATTGCCTTATTATATCCATTCAGCCCTATTTTACTGACCATCTATTATTTAGGTGTTTTAGTTTTAGGTGCGAATCTGGTTGTCCAGCACCTATCCTATCTAAAACTCAAACGAAGTGCTGAATTAAGGGAAATTTACGACCAAAAAGTTTATATAGTTCAACATGATATTTTACCATTCTCATTTGGCCAATCAATATTTATTTCTGAGCGTGCAGCTGGTAATCCTGAAATCGGGAAAATTCTTTTGCATGAATCAATTCATATTCAGCAGAATCATAGTGTAGATGTACTATTGGTGGAGTTTGTCAGAATTATCAACTGGATTAACCCCTTTGCCTGGTTGTTAAAAAAATCAATCCATCAGAATCTTGAATTTTTAACTGATGACCTGATTATCAATAAAGGTATCGATAAAAAGACCTATCAGTATTTATTATTACATTTTTCCGGTAATAACCCTTTTAGTCTGGTAACAAATTTCAATTTTTATTCACTTAAAACAAGAATCAGTAAAATGAATCAAAACAAATCGAACCAATTGCAGTATTCAAGGTTCTTATTGGTTATTCCCATGGTTTTAGTTTTGATGTTTGCATTCAGTTGTATGAATGAACAAACATCTGAAGTAGCCCCAAAACCAACGGAAATTGCCATCTCAGATGCTAAATTTAAGCTGAAAGAACCTGTATTAAAGTTAGATGCCTCAGCTGGGAATCAGCTTGCAAAAATGGATGAAAAAGAAGTTGTAGCACTTAAATCGAAACTATTCCTGGTAAAGCTGGATGCTTCTGTTAAGAATCAATTTAACAAAGCGGGTGAAGTAGAAGAAGTCATAAAGTTTAAAACGTCATCGTTGAAATTAAGCCAACCGACTGAAGAACAACCAAAACAGTCACTGCTTCTTCAAAAAGTCAAAAAATCCTCACATGAAGTAGTAGAAAAACTCCCACCTCCACCACCTCCGGTGCCTGACCAAAAATAATCAGATTCAATCTGTGTAAAATTGGCTATTTCTGAATTATTACTCAGAATGTTTGAGGAAGAGGTATGTTTAAAAATGAGCTTCTGGAATAGATTAATTTCTATTCCAGAATTATTTTTTCAGCCGGTCTCTTTACTGAATCGAAAAAAAGAATCGCTCCTATAAAGTCTTTATCAATAAACCTTCTGCCTTAAGTCTATCATTCAAAGCTCTGGCAAATTCGATGGCATGAGCGCCATCTCCATGTATACAAACAGTATCAGCCTTGATAGGCACAATGTTTCCATCAGTAGAGATAACTGTTTTGCCTTTTATTATCCTGAGAACCTGGTTTACAGCTGTTTCGGTATCTTCAATCAGTGCATTGGTTTGTGTACGTGGCGTTAAATTACCATCATTCTGATAGGTGCGGTCAACAAAAACTTCTGAGGCTGTTCGTAAACCTATTGCTTCTGCTTCGCTAATCAGCAAACTTCCAGATAATCCATAAAGTATTAAATCAGCACTGCTATCTTTAGTCGCTTGCGCAATAGCATTAGCTAGTCTGGCATCTTTTGCTGCCATATTGTATAAAGCTCCGTGTGGCTTCACATGATGCAAAGTTGTTCCAAGCACCTTTACAATATTCAGCATCGCGCCAATCTGGTAAATACAAATATTGTAGACTTCCTGCGAACTTAGAGTCATGCTTCTTCTACCAAAACCTTGCAAATCGGGGAAACCAGGATGCGCACCAATGGCTACTCCTTTTTGTAAGGCGAATAAGGCAGTCTTACGCATTATGGTAGCATCACCGGCATGGAAACCACAGGCAATATTTGCCGATGAAATATAATTCATCAAGGCTTCATCGTTACCCATTTCCCAAGCCCCGAAAGACTCGCCCATATCACAGTTAAGGTCAATGCTTTGCATATTCAATAGTGATTTTACTTGGTTAAAAGCTGTATAGTTGCTCTTAATTTTCTAATTTCTCGTTCTCTCAAAATTAATAATTCTTCTGCTTCGGCTGAAGAAATAAACTTAAATCGAATCATATCTTTTGCTCCACACTGGGCTAGTACCGGTAAATCTACTGAAACTACATTACCCACACGTGGGTATCCACCAGTTGTTTGATGATCAGCCATTAGTATAATCAAATGTCCGTCAGGTAGCAACTGAACTGTACCAAAATCTACGGCTGATGAAATCAATTCAATTTTATTTTCTAAACTTAAAGCCTTGCCTATTAGCCTGAAGCCCATTCGATTAGAGTTCTGGCTAATAGTGAATATTTCCTCTTCTAAAATTTTCCTGGCTCCAGCCATGAGAAAATCATGCTCATTACCTTTGGTTAGTCTGATAATTGGTGAGGCAAAATAAGATGGGCGAACAGAAAACCCAAGATAAGGCAGGAAATCCGGCTTGGAATAAGCTTCTGTTTCAACCTGGTAATTGGGTTTGATTGCATTGAAATCAAGCAAGCTATTGGTGCTTTTACTTCCTAACCATTCCTTAACTGAAAAACCTCCTTTAACAGCTATATAAGCTCGTTGGCCCCAGATACGCTTTTTAAATTTCAGGGTACTCCCAGCCTTTATCCATGTACATTGCCAGTTGGTGACCTGTTCAGTATTGTGATTTTCATCAATCAGATAAGGTAAAAAATCTGCCCCTCCGATGGCTATAAGGCAATCTTTTTCAATTAACAACTCAGGGTATGGGAAGTGGATTTCAATAGCGGCCTCGTTTTCCTTATTCTGCAAAAGAATATTAAGTAATCTGACTGCCATTTTATCCATAGCACCATTAGGATTAATGCCTAAATAGCGGAAGCCATTTCGGCCATTGTCCTGAAAGGTGCTTAATATACCTGATTTTGTGAATTGCATGATTTTTTAGAATTAGTGATTGAGTGATTAAAAAATTAAAACTATTCACTCAATCACTCAATAAATTTATTAAAAAACAATAATGTATCTACAATATGCTCCTGCCAATAAGGCCATTCATGTGCGCCTTCATATTCTTCATATATATGAGAAACATTGCTTGCAAGTAATTCCGTATGCAACGTTCGGTTAGCATTGATTAGTATGTCATCTTTACCGCAATCAAATCTAAAGAAAGGTAATAGGCTTTTATTCGCTAACATCCATTGTAAAGTGCTTTCTTCCGCAAGAATATTTTCCTTCAGAATTGTATCGTCATTATTTTCTAAAAACTGTCTCAATTGAGAAAATGCGGTGATAGATGATAAACCCGAAAAAGATTTGAATACCTTAGGATATTTTGCGCCTAAACGCATAGCCCCATAGCCTCCCATTGACAAACCGGTAATAAACAATGGTAAGTCCGGATTCAGGTTTGGCTGAAGTTCATAAATAAGGTCTCGGAGGTCTGTAGCAATCCATTCTTCATAATTTTCTGTGTGATGAGGTAAATAGCCACTACCATCTCCAAACAATCCGTCGGAAGGCATAATTAGAAGCATGGGATTCATCGGGGACTCGTCAATCAGACTTTGAGTGATTTTGTGTACTCCCCCCTTAAGCGACCACGCCCAATGCGAGCCATAAACACCATGCAAAAGTATCACAATGCCTTTGATTTCCTGGGGAGCAACTCCTTTAGGCACAAAAATGCTGACATCCGCTCTTTTTTTAAGCGCTTTGCTTTTAACAGTTACCCAACGAAGATTGTCAAATTCATAAGTCGGGTCAGATATTTCTATAGTAAAGAATTTTG
>CBIHRH010000528.1:0-4218 GCA_966212365.1 uncultured Emticicia sp.
TAACATTATGTGTGAAACAGAAAGACATATCCCTGGTGAGTAATGACTATTACAAACAGGAGATAGGTTATCAGGCTGAAATTGATAAACAACACAATGCTGAGCAATTGGCAACACCAGTTCAAATCACCTATGTGGGCGAAAAACAACTGGTAAGCATTAGTTTCCCGGAAGAACAAAGCGATGCCACAGGTAAGGTGAAATTCTATCGTCCATCTGATGCTAAAAAAGACTTTACTGTTGATTTAGTTTTGAAAGGAAAGACTGAGCAAGAGATTCTTGTGAATCGCTTGACTAAAGGATTGTGGGTAATAAAAATAGAATGGGAAAAAGCCGGAAAGGCGTATTTGAAAGAGCAAAAAATCGTGTTATAATCATGTTGTATTCTGCATTGATATTAGGCCTGGCCGGGAGCTTGCACTGTATGGGGATGTGCGGGCCTATATCTATGCTATTACCCGGTGATAAATCAAAAAGAGGCAGATATATTGTAGGGCGATTGATTTATAACCTGGGTCGGATTTTTACTTATAGCGTTTTAGGCCTTTTAGCAGGCCTGGTAGGCGAGCAATTTGCCTTGTTTACCTCTCAAAAATTCCTTTTTATCATTGTTGGCAGCCTGATATTGCTTGCATTTATTTTACCTAAAAACTGGCTAAAATCTTTCGATGTATTCCCCTATGTAAGCCGACTAAACAATTTCATTAAATCTTCTTTATCAGCTTTCCACAAAAAACATACACTTTTTGCTCAATTAATCTTTGGTATATTGAATGGCCTTTTACCCTGTGGCTTAGTTTATGCCGCCTTAAGTGGGGCTTTCCTGATGAGCGAGGTTTGGGAAAGTGCTTTGTTTATGGCCTTATTTGGCTTAGGTACATTGCCCATGATGCTGGGTTTTGCCTTTTTGGGTAATAGTCTTCGCAAATTGATTAGCTTTAAACCCAAAGTTGTTTATACCTTCTCTTATATTATGTTGGCCATCTGGCTTATTTTCAAGGGTGTTAATTTACCTGCCAATAGTTTTGGGCATCATGATGCGAATGGGATTACTGTTTGTCATGGGAAGTGAGAATGAATATTTTATAGAGACGACATGCATGGCGTCTTCTTTGGCCTGTCTAATCCAATAAATGTTGTTAGGGAAATTAAGAGCAATATAATATTAATCTTATATTTATAGACCTTTGGAGACACCAGGCATGTCGTCTCTACAATTTTTGAATCTTATCAAATAACTTCCCAAACCTTCTAGTTAAATTCTCCCTTTAGGGACGGTCTGCCGCGCGGCTAGGGGCGAATTGCTTCTTATACTCAAGTGGCGTAACTCCCTTCACACTCTTAAAATGCCTGTAAAAATTAGAGAGATTATTAAATCCACTTTCAAAACAGATAATCTCAATACTCAACTTATTTTCAACCAAAGCCCTGCAAGCATGGCTCACCCTGATTTCAGTCAGGAAATCATTATAGGTTTTGTGGGTCATTAATTTGAAATAGCGGCAGAATGAGGTAGTGCTTAGATTGGCTATCGCAGCAATGTCTTCAAGCCTGATATCTTTGGCATAATTAGCTAAGGTATAACTACAAACATTGTTCAGCCGTACCGTCTCCATTTCATTTGATTGATAGAAAGCATTCGCCTCCGTAATCATCTCCGTTTCATCTGATTCGGTTAGTAATTCAAGAATCGATAACAGAACGATCAGGCGTTGTAAAGGGCTTGCCTGTAGTGCCGATTGCATCAGGTCTTTCAATTTCTGCGCTGATTCTCCTTTAATAATCAAACCTTTTTTCGCTTTTTCGTAGAGTTTCCTGAGAGCGTAGGCTTCGCTTAGATTCAGAAACTCATTTCCCAGACAATCGGTTCTGAATTGCATTACAATTGCTTCAATCTGCAAGTCTGCATTGCCTTGAAAATATTCCTGATTGCAGCGCCAGGTATGGGGTAAATTCTCTCCTAACAATAAAACTTCACCTGCCGTAAAGTTGCTTACATTATCACCTATAAATCGCACACCCTCACCTCTGATAACATAGTGTAATTCCAATTCTGGGTGGTAGTGCCATATTGTACCAAAGTTCGGTTTAATATCATGCCTGATGCTAAACGATTGCTCGGTATTGCTTGGCACTTTATGAAAATGAGGTTTCATTCAAGAAGATTATTTATGATAATATCGTACAATGATTGGTAAATTGTCTATAAAAAGCTTGTGTTTTTATCTATTATCTTTGTAAAGTTAAATAAAATATTTGCCGGATTATAGAAAATGCACATTTGCTTAAAATGGAATGTATATTTTTATCATTATGTATGACGTTTCACCGACTGAAGTCGGTGGCTAAAATAACAAAGGAATATTTTGCTTGTATAGGCCGACTTAAGTCGGCCGTAGTAAGATGAAAAGACCCGCGCGGCGTCCGCTTTGTTATCTTAGACGGCGACATTAGTCGCTGGTACTACACGCAAATCATCTATAATACTGCCGAACGGCTTATTTGTCCTATTGAATCTTTTGATACCTGACGCATGAACCTGACAACACTCCCTGTTATTGACCTAGCTATCATTTTTGCTTACCTGGCCGGAATGGTGATAATAGGGATTTATTTCTCAAGAAAGAATAAAAGTGCCGACCAGTTTACTACTGCTTCCGGGAATATTCCCGGCTGGGCTATTGGTCTGTCTATCTATGCTACTTTCCTGAGCAGTAATACCTTTCTTGGGGTACCGGGTAAAGCTTTTGGTAGCAACTGGAATTCGTTTGTGTTCAGCCTGTCTATGCCTTTGGCAGCATGGGTGGCGTCTCGTTATTTTGTGCCTTTTTATCGGAACACCGGGGAGGTTTCGGCCTATACCCACCTCGAACATCGTTTTGGGGCCTGGGCCAGAACCTATGCCGTAGTCTGTTTTCTGCTAACGCAGTTGGCTCGTATGGGCTCTATTTTCTTCGGAATTGCCCTGAGTCTGCAAGCACTCACAGGCTATTCAATGGAAAGCATCATGATTGTTGTGGGTATATGTATTATTATTTATACCGTTATGGGAGGCATGGAGGCCGTCATCTGGACGGAGGTAGTACAGGGGGTAATCAAAACCCTCGGTGCTTTGATTATTCTGGTGCTGGTTATCAAGGGTATGCCCGGAGGCATCAGTCGCATTATTGAAATAGGTCAGGCAGATGATAAATTCAGCCTGGGCAGCCTTATTCCCGACTTTACTCAATCCACATTCTGGGTAGTATTATTATATGGTTTTTTCATGAACCTTAATAATTTCGGCATGGACCAGAATTACGTGCAGAGGTACCATACTACTACTTCTGTCAAAGAGGCTACGCGTTCAATCTGGCTTTGTGTGTATTTGTATTTACCTGTTTCGCTCATATTTTTTGTTATAGGTACTTGTTTGTATGCCTATTACCAGGCCAACCCTGATTTATTGAATCAGGTAAGAATGCAGGTCGCAACCGAGCGTTTGCCTGGTGGTACCAGCGACGCTATCAGTCAATTGGCTTCTACTTTAACAGCCGCTGATATTGGCGATAAAGTAATGCCACACTTTATGGTGAATAAGATTCCGGCAGGCCTGGTGGGCTTAATTGTCGCTGCTATTATGTCGGCTGCCATGAGTACCATTAGTTCGGGTATGAATGCCTCTGCCACGGTTTTCTCGGTAGATATTTACCAACGCTATATCAAACCGGATTTAACCTCTAAACAATCGCTAAGATTACTTTACATTGCTACTACCATGTTTGGCTTATTAGGTATGTTTACAGGCGTAGCCATGATTGGGGTAAAGAGTGTATTAGACATCTGGTGGATGCTCTCAGGCATCTTTGCAGGTGGTATGTTAGGCTTATTCCTCTTAGGTATGATTGCCAGAAAAGCCAAAAATGTAGAAGCTGTTATAGCCACCATCATTGGTATACTGGTTATTTGCTGGATGACCTTCTCTAAGCAAATACCTGATGAGTTTGCCGCTTTGCGTAGCCCTTTCCATCAGAATATGATTATCGTGATTGGCACATTAAGTATCTTCCTGACGGGAGTGTTGATTAGTAAATTGAAAACAAAGTAAGAACTTCCTCAATTTTTTGAAAATATAAGATTATGATTTCCACCAATTCGCTTCCACAAGGCTTTATTCCTGTAATGCTCACACCCTTTGATGAGTCAGGAGCAATTGATCATGCAGGACTTTCTGTTCTG
>CBIHRH010000529.1:0-4210 GCA_966212365.1 uncultured Emticicia sp.
CTGACAGCTTTCTGGTAATTTTCGTTGTTTCTGGACGACTCTTCATTAGGATAGTCAAAACGTCTGACAAACCCTCCCTGCAGATTGTTATTATATTTATTGGGGCTTAAAGCAGGGAAGCCACTCCGTCTGAAATTGGCAAATGATTCGGCGCCATTTCCTAAGCTGGCTATCCAGTATTGGGTATTAATCAGTTCAAGTGCCTTAGCATCTGAGAATTTCACAAGCGGGCTTTCCAGATAGCTTGCTTTGGTCGATGCCGGAATCCCCGAAGCAGGTACATTCGGGTAAAGTGTGTATTCATCCATTGAGGCTATTATGCCTGCCTCATAATATTCTTTGGCGCTTAGCACATTGGATAGCCCTGCAAGCCAGCCTCTTTGGGCAGCCTCTGCCAGTAATAATTTGGTTTGGGCATTAGTTACATAAAAAATTGGCGCTGTGGCACTACCAAAAACCGAATAATTTAATTGAGAATAGTTATGACCGGTTCCCTGAGGGCCCCTGTAGTCAGGATTCTTCAGAATAGTTGTCTGGTCGTACCCAACCGGGAGGCCGAATTGATTAGAAGAAGTTGTATCAGGTGTAAGCGCTAAAACCTGATTAGGGTCTGCATACTTGCCCGAAACATATTTCAGGCGTGGGTCATTGGTCGATTTAAGCTGATTAACAAATGGTTCGGCCAGATAATAAAAATAAGGGTTTGTGCCTCTTGGCCCTGCATTAAGAGGGTTGTTATAGATTGCATTATAGATAATATACGGGTTATCAGCATTTGATTGAATAAGCCCGCCTTTAAATGCTTCCTGCACTATATTTTTGGCTTTGTTCTGGTCAATTTTAGAGTAACGCATGCCTATTCTTAAAAGCAGGGAGTTCCCTATTTTTTTCCATTTGTCTATCTGGTCGGTGGCTGAGAGTTTTCCAAAAAATAAATCTTCCTTTACCAGACCTTTTGAGGCATCCAATGCGCCAGTGGCTGTTTTGATTTCGTTATATATATCCTCATAAATGGCTTTGTCTTCATCATATTCAGGATAGAAGATACCTTCTAAATAGGCTTTTCCGGCCTGGCTATATGGCACATCGCCATAGGTATCTACAAGTGTCATAAAAATGTATGATTTCCAGATGCGCGACATATTATAAAGATTACTTTTAGAAGCATCAGTTTTGGTCAGGCTTAACACTTGTTCAAGCAATTTTACAGGGCCAGGATAGCTATTATTCCAGCGTGGAATATTAAAGTTATTATTGTCTTCATTTTGATTGAATCCGGAGGTTGCCCCTGAATTGTAGACATTTAAAAACTGCTGAACGATCGTTTGTTCACCTTCCCAGAATCCTGCATCGGTGGTTCTCTGGGCATTGGTAAATAAAAGCGCGGGGTCTATCTTCGTGAGCGCATAAGGATTTGTATTCTCAACTTCAAATCCTTTATCGCAAGAGGGCAGGGCAATCAGAAGAAAGAGTACAGATATGATGGATAGTATCTTATTCATTTTTGAAAGTTTTTAGAATTTTACATTTAGATTAACTCCATAAGTGCGGGTAGTAGGCAGAGAGGTTTGTTCATAACCCACTCTGAAATCGCCCGATGAGGCAAATGACTCAGGGTCTAAATCATCAATATATTTTTTGAGAATGAGCACATTGCGGCAAGAGGCAGAAACAGCCAGACCTTTTATAAATTTAACCTTATTGCCGATAAACCTTGTGGCATCGTAGCTCAGAGTAATGTTCCGGAGTTTGATAAAATCAGATTTGAATATGAATGGGTCAGCGATTTGTGAGTTCCTATAATCAGTATAAAATGTCTGAGGGTCAACCGCTACCGTATTTTTTTCACCGTTCTCATACACACCCGGGAATATTACACCGCCTTCTCTGCCTACGAGTGAAGCTTTAGTATGTCCTTGTCTTAAGCCATTGAGCGCAGTGGAAGATAAAACTTTGCCTCCGGCCTTGTAGTCAAAGTGAACTAACAGGCTAATACTTTTATAAGTAAAAGTATTACTCCACCCTCCGGTAAATTTAGGGAGCGCGCTACCAAAGAGCACGTCTGCGCCATTGTTGGGTACTAACCTTCCATTAGAGCCGACTATAATTTCACCCTTATCATTTCTTTTATAGGTTTTAGCTGCTAATTGGTTTAATGGTTGACCCACTTCATAAACCAGACTTCCGATAAATTCATTTCCACCAAAGCTGGTTACAATAAGCCTGTTGGTATTAGGTGCCAGCGCCAGCACTTTGGTATTATTAATGGCAGTATTGAAGGAGCTTTTCCAGGTGAAGTCTGAGGTCTGTACGGGAGTGACATCAAGCATAAACTCCATGCCTCTGTTTTGTAATGAACCAAGGTTGAGCGGAGTACCATCATAGCCTGAAGCATTTGATACAACAACCGTTAATATCTGGTCTCTGGTTTGTTTATCATAATATGATACATCAAGATTCACGCGGCCTTTAAACATTTTTACTTCCATACCAATCTCTTTTTCGCTAACACTGAAAGGTCTGAGAAGGGGGTTAGGGCTATTGGTATTATTGATAGTACCTAAAGGATTGCCATTGAAAGCGTTTTGTAAGATACCATAGGTGAGTAATCCACTAAAGGCATTGATGCCATTGGCGCTACCCACATCGGCGTAAGAGGCTCTTAACTTACCATAGTTCAGCCAGGGAACATCTCTCAGGAGTTCAGAAAAAATGAAGCTACCACTTACGGATGGGTAAAAAGAGCTATTATTCTGTGGGTTTAGTACCGAAAACCAGTCATTGCGGCCTGTCACGTTCAGATAAATCATGTCTTTATAACCTAATTCAGCAAACCCATACAATTCACTCTTTCATTATATACCCCATAAGTCTGAGCCTTAGTAATTCCATTTTCGATAGAGTAGAGGTCTCTTACTGTAAAATCGGTTACGCTTTGGTCAAACGTACGATTCCGGTTAGTAAATGTATTGCCACCGAGGCTCACATCTGCCGAAAAATCGCCAAACTCTTTACTTCCTGCCAGCAAAAAGTCCATATTCATTTGTCGACCAGTACTCGTATTAACACCATAAGTACCGTTGTAGCCTGTTCCGGCCTGATTCAAAGGCGTTGAAGTTCCAACACCTGTCGGCAGGTTTTGTTCAAGAAAAGAAACTCCATAATCCATATTAACCCGACCTTGCAGGTATAGCCATTTGAAGATGTCGTACTTGACTGTTGCTGTACTCAGGAAACGGTCTCTTTTATTTTTTATGAACTGCCGGGGCATAATATAATACGGATTCAACAGGGTTGTCTGAAATCCTGAGGTTTGTCTTTCAGTCCCATTATCTGCTACTGCTTTCTCTTTCAGCACATCAAGCCCTATTGAATTGGATAGTCTGTAGAGAAAATTAGGAGAGCCAATCCCCTGCACACCTACCTGTGGAGGGTTATTATTTATCTCGTTGGTATAATTGATATTAAAAGTCATGGTCAACTTTTTACCAATACTTTGGTTAATACCCGCATTAAATATTTTTTTATGATAATCGTTGTTTGGCGAAATACCCAAAGCATCCTGATTAGAATAGGAAGCTCTGAAACTACCCGTTCCATTGCCTCCTGAAAGGGCAACAGTATTCGTAAATGCACTACCTGATCTGTAGAAATTTTTTATGCGATTTTTTTGTGGCAAATAGGGTCTTGCTACTCCATCGAACTGAACAGTAGGTTGCCCGTCATATTTAGCGCCCCATCCAAACTGACCCGTTGTGACAGCCTGCCCCTGCGTTGTCGGCCGAACACCAGCCTGTCCTTGGCCATATTCATACTGAAAATCAGTAAAGTCAAGTACCTCATCTGAAGTATAATTTGAAGAAAACTCTACCCCAATACCCGTATTTTTATTGCCACTTTTAGTGGTAATGATAATAGCGCCATTTGCCGCACGTGAACCATATAAAGCTGCAGCAGTAGCTCCTTTTAATACAGTCATGCTCTCGACATCGTCAGGATTAAACTGCTGCATATTATCCCCCAGATCAATAGTAGCAGTAGCCCCTACAAAACCATTTGCTCCACGAGCCCCCTGGTCCATGGGGAGGCCATTAATAACAATTAACGGAGAGTTATTAGCCCCAGCAAAAGCTGACTGACCACGTAGCCGGATTTTTGTACTTGAGCCTGCGCCTGAAGAGGGAGGAGTAATATCTAAACCGGCGATTTT
>CBIHRH010000530.1:0-4210 GCA_966212365.1 uncultured Emticicia sp.
TAGTGAAGAAAAGGCAATCTTAGAAAAGCTACGTGAAGCACCAAACTTCCAACCAAGAGCTACCAAAAGTGATAAGAGTATATTTGATAGAATGAAAGATTTCTTTCATTAAAATCTAAGACAAATGAACCCTCCTTCAATCAAGGAGGTTTTTTTGTTGTCCACATTTCCCGCTTTTAACATAATTTAAAGTCAAATTTTTCTAAACTCTGCCCTAAATTCTCTATTTTTGAGCCATCGTTCTGATTTGGGATTAGAATTCACGCCCTGAACTAAGCATTTACACATTTATTCACTATCAAATGAACAATTTTAAAAGGCTCAATAATATCGTTGGCTGGGCAGTATTTGCCATTTCATTGATTTCTTACACACTAACTGTTGAACCTACGGCAAGTTTCTGGGATTGCGGCGAGTTTATTGCCTGTGCCTACAAACTGCAAGTACCTCACCCTGCCGGAGCCCCTTTCTTCTTATTAATCGGCCGAATGGCCTCTTTATTAGCCGGAAGCGATGTAACCAAAGTAGCCTTAATGATAAATATGGTGTCGGTTATTTCGAGTGCTTTCACCATTTTGTTTATGTTCTGGACAATCTCTTTGCTGGCGCGTAAGGTATTTGGTAAAAAAGGAGAGGAGTTAAACTCAACAGAAACTATCCTGGTTTTAGGCGCAAGTGCTGTAGGCTCGTTGGTATATGCTTTCTCTGATTCTTTCTGGTTTTCGGCAGTTGAAGCAGAGGTATACGGTATGTCGTCGTTCTTTACGGCTATTGTAGTCTGGGCCGCTTTCCGTTGGGAATTAATCGAAGACGAATCAGATGCTAACCGCTGGTTGATATTTGTTGCTTATTTGGTAGGCCTTTCTATCGGCGTTCACTTATTGAACCTCGTTACGATTCCTGCTTTAGCCTTGATTTATTATTATAAAAAGACCAAAAAAGTATCCTGGAAAGGTGGTATCATTGCCTTTCTGATAGGAATGGTAGTACTGGCTATTATTAATGTGGGAGTTATCACAGGTATCCCTTCATTGGCATTTGGCTTTGAGAAACTCTTTGTTAATACTTTTGGTCTGCCATTTAGTTCAGGTAGTTTGTTCTTCGTAATCCTGTTAATAGGTTCTTTGGCTTACGCTATTTTCTATACCAACAAAAAAGGTATGGCAGTTGCCAACACAGCCTTAGTAGCCTTTGCTTTTATATTGATTGGTTATTCAAGCTATACCATTGCCTTAATTCGTTCAAACTATAACCCGCCGATTAACGAAAATAACCCGAGTAATGTATTAAATTACGTTTCTTACCTGAAACGTGAGCAATATGGTAGCCGTCCGTTGTTATATGGCCCGGTGTTCACAGGTAAATTGGAGTCCATCGAAAACGGTGACCCTATCTACAAAATGGGTAAGGATAAATATGAGGTATACGACCACAAACCTAATTATATCTGGGGACCAAATAGTGAGAGTTTATTACCTCGTATGTGGAGCACAGATGCAGGTCACCAAGCCATTTATCGTCAGGAAATGGGATTATCTCCCGAGCAGAAACCTACGCTGATTACCAACGTGATGTATATGTTCAAACGTCAGCTTGGTTATATGTACTGGCGCTATTTTACCTGGAATTTCTGGGGTCGTTCGAGTGATATTGAAGGCGCTGGACCAACCAATATTACTGAATTTAAGAATGCTTTACCTCCGGCTGTAAAAGAAAACCGCGGCAGAACCAACTTCTATGGTTTACCGGTTCTTTTAGGTATTCTGGGTTTATTATACCATTATTTCCGTCGCGAACGTGATGCTCTTGTGCTATTGCTATTGTTCGTTTTCACAGGAGTAGCCCTGGTGGTATTCCTGAATGCACCACCGGTTGAACCTCGCGAGCGTGATTATATCTATGTGGGTTCGTTTTATATCTGGGCTATCTGGATTGGCCTGGGTGTCATGGGTATATTTGATTATGTACTTAAATTTATCAAAAATACACAGGTAAGAGCTATTTCGGCTACTGCAGTTGGATTGGTTATCCCTTTAATCATGCTTCCTCAGGCATGGAGAGGCCATGACCGTTCGAATCGCTACCATCAGGTTGATTTCGCTAAAAACCTATTAAACTCTTGTGCTAAAGATGCTATCCTGTTCACCGGTGGTGATAACGATACTTTCCCACTTTGGTATGTACAGGAGGTAGAAGGCTTCCGTACAGACGTGCGTGTTTGTAACCTGAGCTTATTAGGTACAGACTGGTATTGCGAGCAAATGAAACGCAAAACTTATGAGTCTGACCCACTGCCGATTACATTTTCAACAGACCAGTTGCTAAGTGGCGTAAACGACCAGATTCCATTTGTGGAGCGTCTGCAACAACCGATTAATCTGAAAGAGTTTTTAGAATTGGTGAAGAAAAACGACCCGGCTATTCAGATTCCTCTGACGACTGGCGAAAGCATTAACTCTTTACCATCAGACAGTCTATTTCTGACCTACAATGTAGAAGATGTGAAAAAACTGGGCTTTGTTGGAAAACAATTCGAGCCTTATTTGTCAGGTCAGATGGTTTGGAATATCGGTAAACGTGATTTATTGAAAAATGACCTGATGCAATTAGAAATGATTGCTCAGAATAACTGGAAAAGACCAATCTATTTTGCAGGTACTCTGGCATCAGATAACTATCTGAACCTGAGAGATTATATGCAATTGGAAGGCTATGCGTATCGTTTGATGCCATTCAGAATAGCTGCCGGAGACGATGGGTTTGTGAATACTGATGTGATGTATGACAATATGTTGAAGAAAATGTCATGGCGCGAAATGAACAATCCGAAGGTATACTATGATTCTGAAACTTATCTGAAGGTACCTATCGTGACGGCTCGTCTGGCTTTCTTACGTCTGACAGACCAATTGGTAAGAGAAGACAAAAAGGCAAAAGCTAAAGAAGTATTGGATTATGCCAACAAGGTTTTACCTGATAATACCATTCCATACGACCAATTGTGTACCAACTACGTGATGTATTATTTCGAAGTAGGTGATAATAAGAAAGCGATGGAAATAGCAGAGGTAATGACTAAGCGTGCCGATGAGAATCTGAAATACTTTACAGAGAAAGCACAAAAAACAAGTGCTGAGTGGATGCCTGATAATGTGCAACAGTTTATAGAGGTTAGTCTTCGTAACCTGCAAATTATCGCCAATGTTTGCAACCGGAATGGCCAGACTGAAGCGGCTAAACGTTATGAAGCGATCTATAATAAATATTATTCAAAATTGAACTAGTCAATTAAAGTATAGGTAAAATAGAGGGCGTCTCAAAAGTTTCTTGTGCCGAATATTATTTTGTAAAAACCCCACACCCTAAGTCCCTCTCCCCAACAGTGGGGAGAGGGACTTAGGGTGTGGGGTCGAAGCCTCGCCAAAGAATCTTTGGCGTGAAAAACTTTTGAGACACCCTCATTTTTATATCCAGCCAAATATCCAATAGGTAATGTAACCGATTACTTCGCGGAATATTAATTGAATATCCCCCATGGAACTTCCTGCCGGAAGAAAATAGGTAGGTACCCATTGCCGCTCAGATGATAGGTAATTTGCACCATAAGGTGTAACCTTAACACCTGCTTTTACAAAACACCTGATGGCTCGTTTCAAATGAAAACCTGATGTAATAAGTAAATAACTCTGATTCGGAAATTGCTTTTTTAAGATTTTAGCTGTATTCACAGCATTTTCGTGGGTATTAGTAGAACTGTCTTCTAAGTAAATATCTTCTCTGTTTATTCCACTAATTATTAGATACCGGGCAATTTGGTCTATTTCACGTGAAGTAGTTTTGCGCAGAATAGGCACCTCTCCACCACTGATGAGTATTTTTTTAATTTTTCCAAGCTTGTATAATTGAAGCGTTTGTCCGATTCTGTCACTTGTGCCTCCCAGATAGGTATTTTCTGCCGGTTGGCGGGTGGTATTAATAGTGCCTCCTGTCAGGATGATACCAATATCATGAGGCTTTACAGTAGAAATAGCAGTAGGCGGAACTTCCCACCATAATAAAATTTCGTTGGTAATAAAGGGGCTTGAAAAAATATAGAAAAAAATCAGCGTAGTAATAATTGTTTTTCTCGATTTGGTATGATTTTTTGTAGAGATAGCATAAATCAATAAAATACAGATGATGCCTGCTGGCATCAGAAAGAAAGTCAGTA